>NZ_CP079199.1:0-300000 GCF_024758565.1 Mesomycoplasma ovipneumoniae | reverse complement strand
AAATACTAAAAAGCAAGCTAATTTATACAAATATGATGGTAAATTTTTTGAATTTTCCATCAATCCCAGGTTTTGAAAAAAAGTATATTGAAAAACTATTTGGCGATAAAATTCATAAAAAAACAAACGGCGCTTATTTATCAAAAAATAATAAAAATAACAATGTTTTATTCATAAATCACAGCGATGAAGTAGGTTGTATTGCAATAGCTGGCGAGGTTTTTAATCAAGGAACAACTTATTTTGACTCAGGTGTTTTTGAAATATTTGACCAGAATTCAGAAAAAATTAATGAAATTTCTTGTGTCAAAGTTGACAATTTAGTTTTTTCTGAAGAAAAAAGTACAAAAATAAATCGGTCTAATTTAAAGTGCCTTGGAATCCCTGAAAATGGAATTTACCAAGTTTTGCCCAAAAGTGATGTAAAAATTTCCGGTTTTAGTATCTTTTCGCGAAATCAAGATAATAAAATTTCTAACATATTAGCTAGAATTCTTTTGGATATTGATAAAAATTTCGATATTCTTCTGACGACAAAAGAGGAAATTCAACTACAAGGAACAAAAGATTTTTTTGTTACTAATCAAATTAAAAAATACAAATTTTTGGTTAATATTGATGTCTGTGAGGACCAAAATTGAGATAATGAAGGTATAAAAATAAGAGTAGCTGATACTTTTATGGCACATAATATTGTTTTTTACAACAAAATTGTCGAAATTTTTCAAAAAAATAGCATTCCTTTTAAAGCTTATTTTGGCTCAGGTTGAACTGATATCACTAATTTTCAAAATCAAAACGCCATAACTTTATCAATTCCGGTGTCAAAAATACATTCTAATTCCTCAATGTCACTAATAAAAAATTTTTTCTTTTTGCTTTGAATTTGCAAGGAAATAAATGACAATATTTTTTAAAAATTCAATCAAATTTACTAGTTCACTTAGCACTTCGCTTATAGGTTCGGAAGCTTTTAAGTTTAGTTCGTCTTTATACATATTTAAAATTACAGGTGATTTTTGGCTAGTTACAATTTTATATTTGTTAATTCAAATACCTAATTTGGTAGTTTATTTATTTAGTAGCAAAATTGTCCAAAAATGAAAAAACGACAAAATTATTCTATTAATTTCAGATATTTTGAGTGTTTTTTGTTTAGCTTTTTTGCTAATTATTTTTTTTAGTCTGGCTAATAGTCAAATTTTTACCTTTTCAATAATATTAATTTTAGTCAATACATTGCTTGGTTTTATCCATGCTTTTCGATTTATTTATTTGAAAAATATTGTTTATTATCTAGCGCAAAATGAAAAACAGATGCAAAATATTAATGTTTTTTCCTCTTTTGCAACAGCAATGGGGTTTTTAGTTTCGGCAGTATTTGCCTTAGTTATCTATTCTAAACTTGATTTTTATTGAATGGTTTTATTTAATATGATCACCTATTCAATTTCAGGTATGCTTTATTTTTGGCTGAAATTAAATGCAAAAAAATTTGATTTTGCCCTTAGTCAGCAAGAAAATTTCAAAGAAAATGACAAAAAAATTTCGACTTATAAATGAGTTTTTGTCCTTGCCGGTCACTTTATTGTTGCAATTTTCTTTTTGCCAAGAACAACTTTATTTCCGCCGATTTTTGAATATATTAATTCTCAAAGTCAAGTTGAGCTTTTTAATTACCAACAGTTAGCAACATGGCTCAATATTGGTTTTTCGTTTGCTTCAGTTTTAGGAACAATTGTCAGTTTTTTAATACTAAATAAAACAAGGAAAAAAATTAGCATTATTTGACTTTTGGTTGGCCTGCTAATATTAGGTTGAATTTGACCTTTTGTTGCTTTTATCAAAAATTTAAATGTCCAATTTTATTCATATATGATAATTACTAGTTTGAATCAGTTCATATTTTCGTTGTTTTTTCCAGCTTTTTCCAGTTTGTCATATTTATTTTTTAGTAAAGAAAAATTCCATGTCCAAAACGGAATTTCACTGGTCACTAGAGCAATTTTTTACACGTTAGTCACAATTGCTACGACCGCAACTTCTATTTATCTTTCATTTTACTTTTCATTTTTAATATTTATGGTTCTGATTTCAGTTTTAAGCTTGATAGTCATTTTTAGCTATTGGAAAATTAAAAAATTAACTATTAAAAAAGTTAAAATTAAGACTACAAAAAGCTAGCCAACCTATAAATTATTATATTAATTTAGAAAAAATCATTTTTTGTCTTTTGTTTTAGCGGATTTGCATGTATAATAAATAAGCATTTATTCGAAGAAAAGTTTTCTTATTTTTTGCTTTGCTAAAATTTGTCTAAAAATATTTACAAAGATAAGAAAATTTTTTGTTTTTTTGTTATAATTAATCTTTACATTGTAAGGACTATGAAACATAAGGTTGCAATACACGAGAAGGAGTTGTTTTTGTGTATTGGTTTTTATGTCGAGTCCGTTCAAAAATATGAACAGGAGCAACTCACTTATTTTTTTATGAGCACAACATCAATAAAAATTAAGTTCAAATCGTTTGATCACCGTCAAATTGATGCTGCTGCTAAAAAGGTCATTCTTTTAGCGCGTGAACTTAATGTCGAGACATGTGGCCCGGTACCGCTGCCAACTTCAAGAGCGATTTATACAATTTTGAGATCTGTCCACGTTAATAAAAAATCTCGTGAACAATTTGAAAGTCGCACTCACAAACGGCTAGTAATTTTAAAAGTTTCACCAAACAATCAAAAAGCAGTTACAGAAAAAATTTCACGAACACAATTGCCAGCTGGCGTTTGATTAGAAATCGAGGTAAATTAAAATGAAGGGAATTTTAGGTAGAAAAATTGGAATGACTCAACTTTTTACAGTTGATGGTATTTCGATTCCTGTTAGCGTCATTGAAGTTCCTGAAAACATAGTTACAAAAATTCTTACTAAAGAAAAAGATAACTATGAAGCAATTCAGCTCGGTGTTTTTGATAAAAAGCAATCAGCTCACAAAAAACCTGAACTAGGTCATTTTGCAAAAGCTGATACTAAACCGAAAAAATTTGTTCGTGAATTCCGTGATTTTCCAGGTTTAAAATTAGGTCAAACCATTAATGTTTCAATATTTAGCGCAGGTGAATTTGTTGATGTAATTGGAACTTCCAAAGGAAAAGGTTTTGCTGGTCCAATTAAACGTCACAATCAAGCAATTGGGCCTAGATCTCACGGTGGTGGTGGTGGTTCAAAACCAATTCGTCAGACTGGTTCACTTGGAGATATTTCCGGAAACAAAGTTGTTAAAGGAATGACAATGCCAGGACGTCTAGGACATTCTCGGGTAACCAAGCAGTCACTTGAAATTGTCAAAGTTGATCAGGAAAATAATTTATTAATAGTAAAAGGTTCAATTCCTGGTCCGAAAAAATCATTTGTTATGATAAGAACCGCAATTAAAAAATCAACTTCTAAAACTCCCATTAATCTTTTTGAAGTTAGTCCCAAAGATCAGGAGTTAAAACATGAATAAAAACACACCAATTTCAATTCAGAGCGCAAAATACGAAAATATTGTTAAATTTAACCCTGATAAAGCTCTTCCAGAAGTTTTATTTGAGCAAAAAGAATTAAAAACTCAAGCTATTTTTGACTCAATTTTGGCCGAAAGAGCCTCACGTCGTTTTTCAACTCACAAAGTTAAAAACCGTGGTGAAGTTTCAGGGACAGGGAAAAAACCTTGAAAACAAAAATCAACCGGGAAAGCCCGTGCTGGATCAAGAAGATCACCAATTTTTGTTGGCGGGGGTCGCGCTTTTGGACCGACAACTTTAAGAAATTACACTCTAAAAGTAAACAAAAAAGTAAAAAAACTAGCTTTTGTTGGCGCCCTTTCTCAGCTAGCACAAAATCACCAAGTTTTAGTAAATGATTTTTCAATGGACAAAATTTCAACTAAACTTCTGGTAGAACAGTTAAAAACCTTTAAAATTGATAAACTTCGTCACATTTTAATCGCCTCAACTGATACAAATTTATTTTTATCAGCAAGAAATTTACCAAATGTCGAGTTAGTAAAACCTAATTCAATAACAGTTGAATCACTAGTAAAAACTGATTTGCTAATCATTTCCGAAAATGATATTGCAAGTCTTAAAAAAAGGATTGAAGATGAACGTAAATAATATTATTAAAGGTCCAATTTTAACTGAAAAATCCTACCAGTTAATGTCTCAAGGAGTTTATTCTTTTAAAGTAAGTCCGACAACAAATCGTTCTGAGACAAAAAAAGCTGTTGAATACATTTTTAATGTAAAAGTTGAAAAAGTTAATATTTTCACTGTTCCAAAAAAAGAAAAAAAACTAGGAAAATCACGTGGTTTTAGCACTAAATACAAAAAAGCATTTGTAAAATTAAAACCAGGATACACAATTAATCTTTTTGAGGACGAAGCTCCAGCACAAGAAAGTCTTGACCAAACCAACAAAGCCCAACAAGAATTCAGCCAACAAATTGAAGAAAAAAGAGCCCAATTTGAGCAAAAAAATCAGGAAATAGCCCAAAAACTTGCAAAAAAACAGGCCGCCGAAAGTCAAAAAACTGAAGAAAATCAGCCTGAAAATGACCCAAAAAACCAAACTAATGAACAAGGAGAGACAAACTAATGGCGCTTAAATATTATAAACCAACAACAAACGGCCGTCGTCATATGTCTTCACTTGATTTTGGCGCAAATTTAACAACAAACAGACCAGAAAAGTCTTTGCTTGTAACTTTAAAAAAACATTCAGGTCGTAATTCTCAAGGTAAAATTACCGTTAGACATCAAGGCGGTCGGCACAAAAGAAAATACCGTCTAATTGATTTTAAAAGAAATAAAGACAATATTCCGGCAATTGTAAAAACAATTGAATATGACCCAAATCGTTCAGCAAATATCGCCCTTGTTTCTTATATTGACGGCGAAAAACGTTATATTTTAGCACCTAAAAATCTAAAAGTAGGTCAAAAAATTTCCTCCGGTCCTGAGGCTGATATTCTTGTTGGAAACTGTTTGCCGCTTAAAAATATTCCTGAAGGTACTTTTGTTCACAATCTCGAACTCCATCCAGGAGCAGGGGGTCAACTAATTCGTTCAGCGGGAACTTGAGCCCAAATTCAAGGTCGTGATGAAAACGGAAAGTATGTTATTCTTAAATTAAAATCAGGAGAATACCGTCGAATTTTATCTACTTGCCGGGCAACTGTTGGTGTAGTTGGAAATGAAGAAAATTCACTTGTTAACATCGGTAAAGCAGGAAGAAATCGTCACAAAGGAATTAGACCAACCGTTCGTGGATCAGTAATGAATCCAAATGATCACCCACATGGAGGTGGAGAAGGTAAACAACCAATTGGACGTAAAAGCCCACTTACTCCTTGAGGTAAAAAAGCACTTGGAGTTAAGACAAGAAATCCTAAAAAAGCTTCAACTAAATTGATAATCCGTTCAAGAAAGGAATCTAAAAAATAATGGCTCGTTCACTTAAAAAAGGTCCATTTGCTGATGAGCATCTTCTTAAAAAAGTTGATGATGCAATTATGAAAAATTCACGCAAACCAATTAAGACTTGATCACGCCGGTCAACTATTTTTCCCCAATTTGTTGGTCTAACTTTTTTGGTCCACAATGGCAAAATTTTTAACGAAGTTTATGTAACTGATGATATGGTAGGCCACAAATTAGGCGAGTTTTCACCAACAAGAACTTATTATGGGCATGGAAAAGACAAGGCTAAAAAGAAATAAAAGGACAATATAAATGAATTTCGAAAACAATAATTATGCAGTTGCTTCTTTAAAAACCCAAAGAATTTCTGCCTCAAAAGCACGCCTTGTTGCTAATTTAGTTAAAAATAAACCTGTCTTTGAAGCCCTTTCAATTTTGGCCCATACTAATAAAAAAGCATCACCAATTTTTCGAAAACTAATCAATTCTGCCATTGCCAATGCAATTAATAATCATGGTCTTGAACAAGCAAATTTAGTTGTAAAATCAGCGATTGTTAATGAAGGTCCAACTCTAAAACGTTTTCGTCCACGGGCAAAAGGATCAGCAAGTCAAATTCTTAAAAGAACTTCTCATTTCAAAGTTGTTCTTGCAGCTCTAGACAACAGTGAAGATTCAAGCACTTTTGAGACTTTTGACTCTGAAAGTACAACTTCTGCTGAAGTTTTACCAGAAACTAACAATCAAGACTTAAATCCAAAACAAGGAGAAAAATAATGGGACAAAAGGTAAATCCAAATGGTTTCCGTTTTGGAATAACAAGAGCTCATAATGCAATTTGGTATGCAGAGAAAAATAAATTTGCCGCTAATTTGTTAGAAGATGTTAAAATTCACCGTTTTTTTGAAAAATTAACCCGTGAATACCAAATTGGAAACACAATAATTCGTCGTGATCGCAATAATGCAATTACTGTTTTAGTCTATACAGCAAGACTTGGTTCATTTCTTGGATCTTCAGGCGAAAATCTGAAAAAAATTGTTGAACAACTTAAAAAAACTCTTAAAAACCGTAAAATTGTTTTACACATTGATGCAATTGAAATCACAAATCCTGAATTAAATGCAAAATTAATGGCTGAAACAATTGCGCAAAAACTTGAACAACGTGGCTCATACCGAATTGCCCAAAAATTTGCAATTCGAACCGCACTAAAAGCGGGCGCAAAAGGGGTAAAAACACTTGTCTCTGGTCGTCTTAATGGTGTTGAAATGGCTCGTTCTGAAGGATATGCCGAAGGTGAAATGAAATTGCACACTTTACGTCAAAATGTTGAATATGCAACCGCAATTGCAAAAACAACTTACGGAATTTTGGGCGTTAAAGTTTGAGTCTCACTTGGTGAGTCAAGACAAAAAATTGATATTGAATCTGTAATAAGAAGTGATAAAAGGAGATAAAAATGTTGCAACCAAAAAAAACTAAGCACCGTAAAACTTTCCGTCTTTATCACGATAAACGGGAAGCACACTCAGGAAATTTTTTAGCCTTTGGTGACTATGGACTTCAAGCCGTTGGCTCAGCTTGAATTTCTGCAGCCCAAATTGAAGCTGCCCGTATTGCAATTACAAGAAGAATGGGACGTGAAGGTCAAGTTATTATTCGAATTTTTCCACATTTGTCTTTAACTTCTAAGCCAATTGGTGTGCGGATGGGATCTGGAAAAGGTTCAGTTGATCGTTGAGTCGCTGTTGTTAAAAAAAATACAATGATGTTTGAAATTAAAGGTGTAAAAGACGATGTTGCTCGTGATGCACTTCGACTTGGTGGACATAAATTACCACTAAAATGAAAAATAGTAACTATATCTTAGGAAAACAATGGAATATAAAGAACTTTTAAAAAAAACACCAAGCGAACTTAATGCACTTCTTCTTGAATACCGTTCTGAATTATTTATTTTAAGATTTAAAAATCAAAGTTCAAATTTAGATCAAACTCACAAAATCAGTCAGATTCGTAAAATAATTGCCCGAATTTTAACAATTCTTTCTGAGCAAAAATTAGCCCAAAATCCAAAGCCAAAAAAACTCACCAAAAAGCAAAAAAAAGCCCAAAAAGTCGTATTTGCAAAATCGCCAAAATCAATAAAAGCCCATTTTAATGCCCATATCAAGCCGCTTTTAGCCCCAAAAATTCAAACAAAACCAGCAGAAATGAGTAGCCAAAATGAACAATAATTTAGAAAAAATTCCCCAAAAGCGTAATCTTCGTAAAACACTGCAAGGAAAAGTAATTCGCACTTCTGATAAGACAATAATGGTTTCTGTTGAGACAGCTTATAAACATAAACTTTATGGAAAACGGTTCAAAAAGACAAAAAAATTTGCAACTCATGACCAAGCAGGAACAGCAAATGTTGGTGATTTTGTTAAAATAGCAGAATGCCGTCCAATGTCAAAAACAAAACATTTCCGTCTAGTTGAAGTTTTACAAAAAAAAGGAGAAGTCTAAAATGGTTCAAGAACAATCTCGTTTAAATGTTGCTGACAATTCAGGTGCAAAAATTGTTGGTGTAATCAGAAATTTAGGTGGATCTGTTAAAAAAACTTCAAATATTGGTGACATTGTTGTAGTTTCTGTTAAAAAAGCAATTCCTAACGGAATGCTCAAAGAAGGACAAGTCGTTAAGGCACTAATTGTCCGTTCAACATACGGTCTTCGTCGTCCAAATGGTTCACATATAAAATTTGATGACAATGCAGTTGTAATTATCAAAGAGGATGGAACCCCAAGAGGAACACGTGTTTTTGGGCCAATTGCCAGAGAAATCCGTGAAAAAGGTTACCTAAAAATCGCTTCACTGGCGCAGGAGGTTCTCTAAAAAATGCAAAAAATTCGTAAAAATGATTCAGTTGTAGTTTTATCTGGCGATGACAAAGGTAAAGTCTCATCTGTCCTTGAAATAATTCCTGCAAAAAATGCGGCAATTGTTAAAGATGTTAACATTAAAACAAAACACCGTAAACCTTCAAATCAAAATACAAAAGGTGAAATTGTCACTTATGAGGCGCCAATTTTACTTTCAAAACTAGCGCTTGTTGCCAAAAAAGCTGGAAAAGATAAGCCGGCTGTTCCAACTCGTGTTGGCTTTAAAGTAGAAAATGGTAAAAAAACCCGAATTGCAAAAAAAACAGGAAAGGCTATTTAGTATGACAAAGCTTCAAGAGCACTATCGTGATAATGTTTTTGGCCAACTAAAAGACCATTTTAATTTCAAATCTCCTTCTGAAGTTCCCAAAATTGTAAAAGTTGTCGTTAATATGACTGCCGGAAATCAAGTAACAAATGCAAAAGCAATCGAAGCTGTTCTTGATGATCTTGCAAACATTACCGGTCAAAAACCGTATAAAACAGTGGCAAAAAAATCACTTGCAACTTGAAAACTTCGTCAAGGAATGCCAGTTGGTGGAAAAGTTACTCTCCGTCGTGAACAAATGTGAAATTTTCTTTCAAAAGTTCTCAATATTGCAATTCCTCGTATTCGTGATTTTCGTGGTCTTTCCCCTAAATCTTTTGATGGCAAAGGAAATTTTGCCCTTGGTTTTAAAGAATCAATCGTTTTTCCTGAGATAACTTTTGATAAAATCACAAAAATTCGCGGACTTGATGTAATAATAGTAACAAGTGCAAAAAATAATGAGCAAGCCTTAAAACTTCTTGAATTATTAGGCTTTCCTTTTGCGAAAAAAAGTTAATTTTTCGCAAAAAATTAAAAATTTTTTAGGTTAAAGGATAAATCTATGGCAAAAATGTCGTGAAAAGTCAAAGCAAATCGGGCTCCTAAATTCAAAGTTCGTGCCTATACTCGTTGTCAGTTGTGTGGCCGTTCTCATTCAGTTTTAAGAAAATTCCGTATTTGCCGTATTTGTTTTCGTACTTTGGCTCACCAAGGACGAATTCCTGGAATTAAGAAAGCGAGTTGGTAAAATTATGGCTTTTATAACAGATCCAATTGCTGATATGCTAACCCGAATTCGGAATGCAACAATCAGAAAACACAAACAAGTATCATTTCAACATTCAAAAATTAAAGCAAAAATGTTAGAAATTATTAAAGAAGCTGGATATATTAAAGATTTCCAAATTGAAGGCGAGCTTAAAAAAACAATAACTGTTGAGCTCAAATACAAAGGAACTACTTCATCAATTTCTGGACTTAAAAGAATTTCTAAACCTTCGCTTCGCGTTTATGCTCCTGCCCAAAAAATTCCTTTTGTCCAATCTGGCTACGGAATTGCAATTTTATCAACTTCAAAAGGGCTCTTAACTGATTCACAAGCAAGAAAGGAAAATGTCGGCGGTGAAATTATCGCCTACATTTGGTAAAAAATATGTCACGTGTCGGTAATCGTGTTTTAATTATTCCTGAAAAAGTTAGTGTTGAAATTAATGGCTCAAATGTTAAAATTCAAGGTCCCTTAGGTATTTTAGAGCGTCAATTTTCTGATTTAATTACAATTATTGAAGAAAACAGTACACTAAAGACAATCAGAAAATCTGAAGATAAACATGTAAAACAACTTCATGGAACAACAAATTCTCACCTTAGTGGAATGTTAATTGGTGTTTCAAAAGGTTTTCAAAAAGAACTCAAAATTAAAGGGGTTGGGTATAAGGCAACTTTAAAAGAAAAAGTTATTGAACTTTTAGTTGGTTATTCTCATCCAGTTGAACTCAAAGTGCCAACCGAACTTGATGTTTTAGTACCAAATGCAACAACTATTGTAATTAAAGGTATTGACAAACAAAAAGTTGGCCAATTTAGCGCCCAAATTCGTCAAGTTCGTCGGCCAAATCCTTATTCAGGCAAAGGAATTTCTTATAGTAACGAAATTCTCAAACTCAAAGAAGGGAAAAAAGCTTCTAAATAATTATGCAAAAATCACGTAATTTTCACCGAAAAGCAAAACATGTCCGTATTTTAGCAAAACTAAGTCCTTCGCACCAAGACCAAAAAAAATACCGGATTGGCGTATATAAATCTTTACGTCATTTTTATGCTTATATTTTTGATCCTTGAAAAAATCAAGTTATCCTTTCGGTTTCAACACTTGACAAGACTGATAAATACAGCGGAAATATCCAAGCTGCAAGTAATTTAGCCCCTGAATTATACGCTAAATTAAAAGAGCTTAAATTGGAAGAAAATCCTTTTGTTTTTGACCGAAGCGGTTATTTATATCATGGTCGCATTAAAGCTTTTGCCGAATCATTAAGAGCCCAAGGAGTAAAATTCTAAAATGGATACAAATCTTCACAATAAATCAAACCAGCAAAAAACAAATCAAAACAGTCAAAATCAAAAACAATTCAGCCCAAAAGAAGCAAGCCGTCAACAACGACCACGTGGTCAGCGTCAAAAACCAAAAGAAAAAAATTTTCGCCCTGAGTTTGAAGAAAGAATAATTTCAGTTGCCCGTGTAACAAAAGTAGTAAAAGGTGGACGCCGTTTTTCTTTTAGTGCCTTTGCCGTTGTTGGTAATAAAAAAGGAAAAGTTGGACTAGGTCACGGAAAAGCTAACGAAGTGCAAGACTCAATTCGTAAAGCCGTAAAAGATGCACAAAACCGTCTTGTGTCTGTGCCAATTTACCGAAGATCAACCGTTCCACATGAGATAAATGCTAAATATTCAGCTTCAAAAATTCTAATCAAACCAGCCCCAAGAGGTAAAGGAATTGTTGCTTCAAATACCGTGCGTGCTGTTGTTGAACTTGCTGGTTATACCGATATTTATACAAAAACTTACGGATCAAGAACAAAAATTAACGTTGTGCGCGCAACTCTCAAAGCGCTTTTAGGACTTAAAACTATTAATCAAATAGCTGAACTTCGTGATCTTAATCCATCACAAGTTTTAGCCCAAAAAAAATAACTTTTGCTTCTCAAATTCATAAATTTTTCCCTTTATTTAAAAAATAGCAAAAAATCTTTAAATTATTAGTGCCTTAGGGTAAAATTTAGGCACTAAAAATTACTTAAAACTTTTTTTATGTTTTTTGAAAAAAAGTTTTAAAATAAAGTATAATTATAAAACTTAAAAAAAATAGGAACAAATATGGCAATAAGACTTGAAAATTTAACTTATACCCCTGGTGCAAGAACAAAAAAACACCGTAAAGGGCGTGGGCATGCTGCTGGAAAAGGTAAACAAGCCGGTAGAGGTCAATCTGGACAAAAAAAACGTTCAACTGTTCGTCTTGGCTTTGAAGGTGGTCAAAACCCTTGATTTCGTCGTGTGCCAAAAATTGGTTTCCGCAATTTTAACTCAAAAAAATATGAAATCTTTAACCTATCCGATCTTGAAAGCCGTTATCAAGATGGGGATAAAATTAGTCTTGAGTCACTTTATCTTAAAGGTGTGCTTAAAAAACGTAATTTGCCAGCAAAATTACTTGCAAAAGGTGAATTAACAAAAAAACTTTTTGTAACAACAAATGCTTATTCTGCAGCGGCACTAGCTAAAATAGAAGAGCTCGGCGGTTCAATTACTGAGGTAAACTAGTGAGCAAACTTTTTGCTAAACTTTGAGAAAAAACAAATTCTGGATATATAAGTCTTAAAAATTATATCCTTCTTGTTTATAAAGAAAAAGTTCTTGCCCGCAAAATAATTTTTACATTTTTTTTATTGGTAATTTTTATTGTTTGTGGTACAATTACTATTCCTGGGCTCAGGTTGTTGCAATTTCAAATTGATACCAATTCATTTTTAGGTATCATTAATACCGTCGGTGGTGGCGGGTTACTTAATTTTTCAGTTGTTGCCTTAGGCATCAGCCCTTTTATTACGTCGTCTTTGTTTATGCTTATTGCTCAGACAAAGATTTTCCCTCCAATTCACCGACTTTCCCAGTCTGGTCCTGCCGGAAGAAGAAAAATCAATATAATTACAAGATTTTTGACTCTCCTTGTTGCGCTTATTCAGGCGATTGTTTTAATTCGAACCGTTATTCTTAATGAAAGTTTTGGCTTTGTTCGTTTAGAAATTACTAGCGCTGCATATATTTGGTTTGCTTTACCCTTAATTTTAGTTGCTGGTTCGCTTTTTTCCTTGTTTTTAGCCGAACAGATAACCGATAAAGGTGTAGGAAACGGGACTTCGTTATTAATTTTTTCGGGAATAATTGTTGGTCTTCCACAACGTTTTCGTCATGCTTTTGAGTATTTAGTCGATCTTTCTTCGCCTTCATCCTTAATAACACAAGTCCTTAGTTTTATCCTTTATATTGTTGCATTTTTGGCTATTTTATTTATATCAGTTTATGTTTATTTGGCCGAGAGAAAAATCCCAATTCAACAAACTGGTTCAGGAATGTCCAAAAACATTAAAGAAATATCGGTTTTGCCTTTAAAACTAAATCCAGCCGGAATTATGCCAATAATTTTTGCTTTAATTGTTGTTTCAATCCCTTCACTTTTGACTGGATTTTTTGACCGAAACACTTCAGCTGCCCGTAATTGAATCGATAATAATTTGCAAATTCATCATCCTATTGGTCTTAGTATATTTATTGTATGTAATATTATTTTTAGCATTATTATGTCGCTTCAGCAATCACGGATTGATAAAATTTCCCAGGATTTTGCCAAAAATTCAACTTTTATCCCCGGTATTCGTCCTGGCGAGCAAACTGAAGATTATTTAATTGGTGTTATTCTTAGAATTTCAGTATTTAGCGCAATTTATTTGACTTTTCTCGGAATTTTTCAGCCAATTGCGATAATGTTAGGTCTACCTTCGGCAATAACTTTTTCAGGAACTTCGATAATAATTTTAGCAACAACTACTCTTGAAACTGTATCGCAAATTAAAGCACGTTATGGAGCACAAAAAGTGCTAAAACAAACCAAAAAAATTCGCAAAAATCTTACATATAAACAAGATTCTTCTTCAACAAAGTCAAGTCGTGATTTATTGTGGTAAAAAATTAAAAAAGGTCTCAAAAATTTAACAATGTCATTATCTAATTCAAAAATTCTTCTAATTGGCGCTCCAGGCTCAGGAAAAGGTAGTATTTCAAAAATTCTAGTTGACAAGTTTAAATTAGTTCATATTTCTACTGGTAATCTTTTCCGTGAAAAAATCAAAAAAGATCGTGATTTTGCCGAGAAAATTCAAAACTATGTTAGAGATGGCCTATATGTTCCTGATGAAATTACTAACGATTTATTATCAAATTTTATCAGTCAACTCTCACCTCAAACTGGTTATATCCTTGATGGCTACCCGCGAACATTAAATCAACTCAATTTTATGAACGAAAATAAAATTGATGTTGACAAAGTTTTTTATCTTGAAATCAAACCAGAGACAATAGTTAGCCGCCTTTCTCAACGTTTGTTTTGCAGTAAATGTCAAAAATCATATAATTTATTACTGGCAAAACCAAAAGTAGAAAATACATGCGACATTGACAATGAGCCTTTATTTACCCGTCCTGACGATCGCCCTGAAATTGTTAAGCTTCGAATCGAAAAATTTAATGAATCTGTAACGCCAATTGTCGATTATTATGCAAAACATGGTAAAATTCATTATTTAAATGTTGAAAGAAGTTTGGATGAAATTGTTAATGAAATTGAAAAATGTCTCTAATTAAAACAGAATTTGAAATTGAACAACTAAAAATTGCCGCTAAACTCCTGGCAGAAGTCAAGAAAAAAATTTATGACTTTGTAAGACCAGGGATCTCTTTAAAAGAAATTGATGCCATCGCTTTTGATGAGATTATTGCTAGAGGAGCCAAACCAGCATTTTTAAATTATCACGGTTTTCCGGCAACTATTTGTATAAGTGTTAATGAAATCCTTATTCATGGTATTCCAAATGACTACATTCTTCAAGAAGGTGATTTGGTTTCAGTTGATTTAGGACTATCTTATAATGGTTTTTTTGCCGACAGTGCTTTTAGTAAATCACTTGGCCCAAATGCTGAAAATGAAAAACTAATAAAATGCGCTGAGGAAGCTTTTTTTGCCGGCTTCAAGGCAATTAAACCTGGGGCAACAACGGGTGACATTGGTTTTGCTATCCATCAAGTCATAAGGTCTTATGGATTTTTTACCCCTGTTGAATTTTGTGGCCATGGTATTGGCAAAAAATTGCACGAAAATCCCAATATTTTCAATTTTGGCGTCCCAGGCACAGGAAAAAAATTAAAAAATAATATGGTAATTTGTATTGAGCCAATGATCGTCCAAAGTTCTCCGCGAATAAAAATTTTAAAAGACGGATGATCGGTACAATCAAATGATGGTAAAAAAACTTCCCACTATGAACAGACAATTTTAATTCAAGACGGGAAGGGAATAATACTAACAGAAATGGACCAAAAATAGATGCAAAATTCTTCAAAAGAACAAAAATTATTATTTCAAGGTAAAATATCACACGTTTTTAACTCCCAAGAATATGAAGTAACTCTTGAAAACGGAGTAAAATTAAATTGTCATGTTGCTGGGAAAATGAAACTTCACCACATTAAAATTATTTTAGGCGACAGCGTTAAGGTTGAAATGTCACCTTATGATCTTTCAAAAGGAAGAATTGTTTACCGCTTTAAATAATTTTTTTGAAATTATTACCTGAATTTAAAGGAAAAAAATGAAAGTTCGAGCAAGTATTAAAAAAATTTGCAAAGATTGCAAAATAATTAAGCGTCGTTCGGTGAACCGAGTAATTTGTGTTTTAAAAAAACACAAACAAAGACAAGGATAGTTTTTGATTTTTGTTCTATTTTGTTAGTATTTTTCACTTTTAAATTTTTAGAGGTGAAAAATAAAATTTTATAAAAAGGAAAATATATTTATTTAAATAAGTTTAAAATATGGCACGTATTCTTAATGTTGAAATCCCCAATCATAAAAGAATTGTAATTGCTCTTACAAGTATTTATGGAATTGGCAAATCGCTTGCTGCAGAAATAATTGACAAAACTGCTGCAATTCAGCAAGAAAAATTTGGGAAAAAATATCCTGTTTTAACCCAAGATACAAAAGTTAAAGAAATTCAGGAAGATGTTTTGCAAATCATTCGTGATATTGCAAAAACTTATAAAACCGAAGGTGATCTGCACCGTGAAGTTCAGTCAAATATTAAAAGACTAATTGAAATTAAATGTTATCGTGGAATCCGTCATCGTAAAGGTCTTCCAGTTCGTGGTCAAGTAACTCAGAAAAACGCCCGTACTCGAAAAGGCCCAAGAAAAGCAATTATGGCAAAAAAAGACAAAGGTAAAAAATAGTTAATCATGGCAACTAATACACGTAAAGTTAAAAAAATCCGTCCAAAAAATGTAACAGCCGGAATTGCCCACATTCACTCTTCACACCAAAACACGATAATTTCTTTTACTGACAAACAAGGAAATGTAATTTCTTGAGCTAGTTCAGGATCAATTGGCTTTAAAGGAACAAAGAAAAAAACCGCATATGCTGCTACCTTAGCAACCGCTGCAGCTGCCCAAAAAGCCCGTGAACACGGAATGCGCGAAGTTGTTGTTCACCTTAAAGGAACTGGGCAAGGAAAAGAAGCAGCCCGTAAGCAAATTATCACTTCAGGAATTAATATTTTACTTACCCAAGACGTTACGCCAATCCCGCACAATGGAACTCGGCCACCGCGTAAATGATTTAAACGTCAGGAAAAAAGGTAGGATTTTATGAAAAAACATGCAAATGTTTACTATTCTGAAAACTTAACTGACCAAATTAGTGAATTTGAAACAAGTTTTGAACTAAAACCGCTCGAGCGCGGACTTGGAAATACAATCGGAAATGCTCTTCGTCGTGTAGTTCTGTCTTCCATTACTTCTTGTGCAGTTTTTGGTGTAAAAATTGCCGGCGTAACTCATGAATTTAGTATTCTTGATGATGTAATTGAAGATGTTGTTACAATCTTAAATAACCTAAAAAGAGTCCGTTTTTTCTATGATCCTACTCTTTTTGCCCAAAATCAAATTCACCGGGCAAGTTTTAATGGCCAAAAAGCCGGACAAATTTATGCTCGCGACATTGTTTCTGATAGTGGACTAAAAATTGTCAATCCCGATTTGTATATTGCCGATGTCTCGAGGGTTAATTCACTTAAATTTGAACTTTTTATAACCTCCGGTAAAGGTTTTAGCGATTTTGAAACTAACAAAAAATTCGTAAACGAAGTTTTACTAAGTCTGGAGTCCAACCTTGATGGCACAGTTTTGGCTGTTGATAGTGATTTTTCACCGGTTTTAAGTGCTAATTATCAATCTGTTGAAATTAACTCAGCCAGCCCGATTGTTGAAGAAAAACTAAGTTTTTCAATTAAAACTGACGGCTCAATTAAAGCTAAAGACGCTGTCTCTGAGGGTTCAAAAATCTTGCTTGCCCACCTTAATATTTTGGCAAATGTCGAAAACATTAACAAATTTTCCGAGGAATTTTTTGAACCCTCAACAGTCAAAGAAGAACCTTCGCGCCGCTTTTCGGATGCAATTGAGTCGCTCGACCTTTCCGTGCGCTCAATAAATGCGCTTAGACGCGCACATTATTATAAAATTTCTGATATTGAAAATTTAACACAAGATGACTTTGAAAATATTAAAAATCTTGGCCGTAAATCAGTTCAGGAAATAATTGAAAAACTTGAAATATATAAAAACGAACAAAAAGGAGAAAACTAATTATGGCTAATCCGCACCAAATTTATTCCCGCGATGCTGCCTGAGATCGCCAAGTTTTCCGCTCACTTGCAACTTCTTTAATTTTACATGGTCATCTAAAAACAACTCTTGCACGGGCAAAACGTCTTCGTTCTGTTGTTGAAAAACTAATAACTAAAGCCAAAAAAAATGATCTAGCAGCTCGCCGTCAAGTTCTTAGTTATTTATATAACCAAAAAACCAAAGACGGAATGAAAGTTATGCCTTATTTATTTACCAAAATCGCGCCTCGTTATCAAGAAAGACAAGGTGGCTATACTCGAATAGTGAAAATTCCTAGCCGAAATGGTGATAATTCCAAAATGGCAATTATCGAACTAGTTTAGTTAGTAATTTAAAGACCAAAATCTAAAAAAAGCCTATGAATTCATAGGTTTTTTTATGCTTTTAGATCAAAAATTGTTCTTTGGTTTTTTGAAAACTTAGTCAATTATCCTGAGCTTCCCAGGATGATTGCAAAAATTACTTTTTAGTGAATATAAATAGCAAAAATGCCTGTAAATCCGTGTTTTTGAGGATAAAATCTGAATTTTTTTTAAAATTAACCTTTGTTAAAAAAAAAAAAAAAAATGCTTGGTCTGAGAAAAAATTAAGGTATAATTATAAACACTTAAGAATAAGACACTTTTAGATAAAATGAAAAAATTCACTAAAAAATACGGGTTTATTGGTTTGTTTTTGGCTCTAAATCTTGGAATTTTGTTAGCAAATGTTGTTTTACTAACAAATAATTGAATAAAACTCAGTCCAAAAATTAACCATGAAAGTCTTTTAAGGTCAATTGTTGAAATTAAGATTCAAAAAAACGAGGAAGTTTCTTTTGCGACCGGTTTTGTTATTGATAATAAAATTATCACAAATAAACACATTCTTGAAAATAGCGATGAAATTGATATTTTTTACCGTTTTGCAAATGAAAAAGACTACAAAAAAACTAAAATTATAAAAATTTCACCAAACTATGACATATTAAGTTTGGAACTAAACACAAAAGTTAAAAATCTTGAAATAGAAGAAGATTTTAACTATGGCGATGAAATTTTTACAATTGGAAACCCACATAATCTTGGCTTGACAATCAACAAAGGAATAGTTTCAGGAACTAATAAAGTATCTAATCAAAATTTTGTTCGAACTAGTATCACAATTGAGCCAGGAAATAGTGGCGGTCCTGTTTTAAATACTAAAAACAAAGTAATTGGGATAATGACTTTTCGGCTTATAAATGAAAAACCGGTTCAAGGTATTTCTTTTTTTGTCCCTTCAAGTCAATTAAAAGAATTTTTAAATTCAAATTAAATTTTCATTTTCTAAGTCATTTACTATTAAATCCATTAGATAAATATAGTCAAAGTTATTAAAATTTGTGATTAGGATTTACTCTAATAAAAAATTGTACAGTGCAAAAACTTGGTTATTTGGGGTATAAAGTCATATCTTCTAAACCGATGCAATTATACCTCCAATTAGTATTAATCATAAGGTTATCATTATCAAAACTTGTGCTGGTGATTTTTTCATTTGCGCGTCATCCTATTTATTGAAAAAGGGTTTGATTTGTTTAATTTAGTGCCTGTTCGTGTTTGTTTATATGGTATTAGATATAATATTGTTTTACTCTAGTAAGAAATTTCGCAGCACTGAAATAATATGCCATAAGTGGTAACATGTTGGTAGAGCCATTTTATTCAATTAATGAATTGTACAGCACCAGAACAACGGCATTTTAAGATCCCTTTGTCTAAATGTTGCTTTATTCTAATAAAATATTCTACAAGACAATAACTATAATTGCTCTTGCGTCTTGCCTTGCGGTATTCATCTTTTGTTCTAAAATGCAATTTTATTACATACACACATGTTTTTTTCATATGATTCCTGATGTCTTCATTTTTACTCTGTTAAGAAATTGTACAGCACAAAACGAAGAATATCACCTATTATTTTATCTTTTTGCTTTGAGGTTAGATTTTCTATGACATCTCCATATATTAAAACTTTAAAATCATGTTTTTTTAGCGCTTGATTGTAAAGCCTTTTTTATTACTATATTGAAATGTGATAAAATCATTAGGATATTTTCTAAAATAATCTACTAACATTTTATCTAAAGCGCTATTGCTAAAATTTTCTCAATCTGGATTTGGCTTTAAAAACTTATAGAATTTTTTTATCTTCGGTTGATAAATTTTTTACTTCTGGTTCTATAATATTTGCCATTTTTATCATTCCTAGTTTATTGGCTTTAATTACATTTTCTTTTTTGGTGCTTTAAATTTCTTGCTTTGCTTTGAATTGTCTTTTTGTGTCAATTTAACCTCATATTTTTTTTCAATTCATTTATTGACTTTGTAATGAGGGTCAAGAATTTTTCGATATCGCCTAAGAAGTATAGTCGCAAGCTCTTCCTCATTTAAAGCAAAAAGGATAAGCTCGTCATCATCTGTAAAAAATGCGGCACCGTCTTGATCTTTACCGTTAGGCATAACTAAAATATATTTATTATTTTTATATTGTTCTCAAAGTTTTTTATCAAATTTTTTGAGATCTTCTCAATCTTCGTCAGTGGGTTCTCAAATATAAGGATCATCTGCATCTGCATAATCATTATCATTTTCATACCTTAAATATTTGGCCAGTGAACAAATATCCCATATTATTTCATCTTTTTGATCTTGTGTTAAACTCTCTATAACATCTTCATAGTCCAAATCTTTAAAATCATTTTCTTGAATAGTTTGGTTGTAAAGGGAATATTTATAACCTTTTTGAAAAGCAATAAACTCGTCAGGAAAATCTCAAAAATAAGACTCTAACCATTTATCTAAATTATTTAGATCAATTTTTTTAGGTCTAAATTCATTTATACCTTCAATTAATTCTTTTTTATCTTTTATTGATAAATTTTGGATTTCAAGTTGAACTATATCCATTTTTTTACTCCTATTTCATTAATTCATCTAATTTGTATTTTCATTTTTTAAATACTCAAATAATTTTTGGATCAAATTTGTATTCAATTTTTCGCCGCTGGCGCCTTGGTGGTCTTTGGATTTTTTGTTTCGAGTCAAGTCCATAAAGGAGGCCGATAAAACTTGTGAACAGGCATTATACTAATATTTTATTGCAAAAAAACTAAAACTACAAAAAATTTTTCTACTTATTTAGCATTTTTTTACGTTATTTTAATAATGTATTGCGAACAAAAACTAATATGGATTTTTTACTTAATATGGTATAATTTATTTAATATTTATTTTTATTATTGGTAACATTTATATAAATATTGCAATTAATTAACAATAATACAAACATAAAAAATCATTGATTTAAAGGATAATTTATGAACCAAAAGAAAAGTATTGCTATCGGCTTTGATCTAGGAATAGCGTCAGTTGGTTGAGCAATCATTAATTCTGAAACAAATGAAATTTTGAACTGAGGTTCTCGGATTTTCAAGGCAAGAGAAGAAGGCGCAGCCGACCGAAGATCATTTAGAACAGCCAGAAGAACAATTCGCCGTAGACAATATAAAAGTGAAAAATTATTAAAACTAATTTTAAGATCAAAAAATATATTTGATTTTAAAAATATTGACGAAATTAAAAAGTCTTTTTTAAAAAGCTCTAGTCAAAATAGTAATATTTTAGATCTAAAAATCAAAGCGCTTAATGAAAAAATAGATCCAAAAGACCTTGCATGAATTTTGCATGACTATCTTGAAAATAGAGGTTATTTTTATGAACTTGACGATAACCGTGAAAAACTTAAATATTATAATGGTGATAAATTCCCTACCGAGGTGTTAAGCGAGTTTTTCAAAAAAAATAATTTCTTTAAATCAAGTAAGTATAACTTCTCAAATCAGCAATGAACGGCTGAAATCAAAAAAGTTTTTGAAGTGCAAAATATTGATGAAGAGTTTCAAAAAAGTTTTTTAAGACTTTTTAATTATATACGAGATTTTGCAAAAGGTCCTGGATCTTTACACAGTGCAAGTGAATACGGAATTTGAAAATTTGATAAAGAACAAAATAAAATTGTCCAACAATATGATAATATTTGGGATAAAACAATTGGAAAATGTATCATTTTCCCAAACGAATTAAGAGCCTCTCTTAATTTTGTTTCTTATGAATTTTTCAACCTTTTGAATGAATTAAGTAATTTAAGATCGGATTTTGATCCTGAATGAAGACTTAAAAAACAAGATAGAGATAAGTTAATTAATGGATTGCTTTCTGGTGAATACAAAAATATTACTGACAATAAAATTGAAAAAATCATAAGGAAAGATCTTGAAATAGATACAGATGATTTCAAAGGAAGGGAAATTCTTAAAAAAAGGGATGACATTAAGAAGAAGTTAAAGGATAAAACAAAAAATACAAATATTTTAATAAAAGAAATAACTAATCATTCAGAAAAATATAAGTATTTTAAAGTTGAAAATTTTGTAGATCAACCTAAACACCTTGAAGCACTTGATTCAATTTGTTCTGTTTTAGAAAAATACAAAGAAAAAAAAGATAGATTTATCGAGGAACTCGATAAAACAAAAGTTTCAGATAAAATAAATGTTTTAGATTACTTTGGAATTATTAATAAAAAAGACGAATTTATTAATAATTTGTTAAATAATAAAGACCTAACTTTCAAAAAAACAGGAAGTTATTCAGCTGAAGCAACAAGCTTATTTGTTAAAAAAATGCTAGAAACACAAGAGAATTCTGAATATTTAAAATATAATGATAAAGAGATTAATGATATTATTAAACAAAACGCAAAGGCAAAACCGTTAACAAAATACTTAAATCCTTTTATTTTTAAAGACGAAATTTTGCCCCCTTCTGTTAAACAAACTTTCGAACAAGCAATAGCAGTTCTAAATAAAATTATTAAGAAATATTCTAAAGATTACGAAATTTCGGGAATTTTTATCGAAATTCCTCGTGATAAAAATGATGAAAAAGCAAAAAAGAAACAAGCAAATAAGACAGTAAAGAGCGGTCTTGATGAAATTTATGAAGTCATGAACAAAAAATACGCTCTTGAATTCTTAAATATTTCAAAAGAGGATTTATATGATAAGCCTGCTCCATTATTAAAAAAATTAAAACTTTATTGCCAACAAGATGGGGTTGATTTATATGCGCTCAAAAAAATTGATATTGCTGATTTAATAAATAATAGTTCCAAATATCATTTTGAACACATTATTCCTAAAGCTTATTTGCCTGATAATTCTCTATCAAATCTTCTTTTGACAACGCAATCCGAGAATTCAAAAAAATCAAATCTTTGCGCAGCTGCTTACATGAGATCAAAAGGCGCTGATGTTTATAAAGCCTATATTGAACAAATAGAAAAATTATTTAATCCTAAAAAAGCGGCAAAAGATGATTCAAGAAAAATTTTCGGTTTAGATACAAAAGCAATGCGTAAAAAATTGAAACTTCTTTATCAAGAAAAAATTGACCCTCATCAAAAAGAAGAATTTTTATCAAGACAATTGAATGACACAAGATATTCAACAAAATTATTTCTTGAAGTTGTAAAAGAGCATTTCAAAGATAACCCGAATTTTTCTTATGACAAACCAACAAAAATATTTACATTAAACGGTCATCATACAGCTTTTATTCGGGAAAAAATTCTCCCAAAGAATAAGGATCGCTCAGATAATAGTCATCACGCAATTGATGCTGCAATTATCGGGATAATGGCAAATAAAAATCGACACGCTTTATCCTCATTGACAATTCAAGAAGGTTTGCGCCAATCAAAATACGAGCAAATTGAAGATGGCACTATAATTAATAAACAAACAGGCGAAATTTTAAAGAATTCAGATTACGAAAGTAAAAAGTTTGAATTAGTTGAAAATATTTCTGGTTTAGTGAAAGAAAAATACGAAAACGCTAAAGATAAAGTTGAAATCAAATTTTCAAGAAAAATGACAAATTATACAAACTTACCTTTATTTGACGACACTTTATATGGTCTTAGACAAAATGATGATGGTACCTACGACAAAGTTGTAAAAATCAACTTAGTTAATCCAAAAAGTCTAGATAATTTGAAAGACTATTTTGCAGATCCTAATCCTAATAATGGCAAATACCTTGTATTGATGTATCAAAGTCATAAATCTGAATTTGAGAAATTAAGAACAATTTTTAACAGACCTGAATTTAACAACAAAGAAAATGAAAGTGAAAATAAAAATAAAAATCCTTTTCATGCATATATGGACTGATTAGTTAGTGAAAAATATATTGATGAACAAGAAAAAGAGAACGCAAAAGGTGCGAACAAATTAATTTATTTTGATCCTGTTACTAATAAAAAAACACTTTTTAAAGATTTAAGAGTTGTAACAGAAAAAAATGTTAATAAAGATTTTGTCTTTGTTAACAAAAAACAAAGCGAAAAATCATTTCGAACCGGTAAGGAACAAATTTTTGCACTTGTTTATGAAAATAAAAAAGGCAAGCTTAATTCTATACCTGTAAATTTTTTGCTTAAACAATATGGCGCCAAACATGATCGCAATTTTTATTCATTAGATGAGGCGAATTACAATCAAGAAAATCTAAAAAAATACAAAGACAATGTGGGTATTGATCATCAATCAAAACCAATATTTATAATCAAGAAATCTGCAATTCTGAAATTGAAAGTTGATAAAGAATTTAAATTTAAATCTGAAAATAACAAAGTAAAAACCCCCGAAGAAAAAGAAACAGCCTCTAAAAAATCAATTCTTATAAGACCGGATGATAATCATTATTTTTATATCTCTGGTATATCTAAAGAAAAAAAAGGTGATACTAGATTCACAATAGAATCGATTGTAACGAAGTTAGAATCGATCAGACCTACAACAAGTAGTCTTCTTAATGAATTTCAATTTGTTAGCCTTGACGAGCTAGGGAATGAATATGAATCTAATGAGCAAAGAAAATTGGAAGAATACCTTATTAACAATAACAAAAAAGTTAGAAAATAATTAGTACTTTAGACCCTAAAATTTAAAATTAATTAATAAGTAAAAAAACACTCAAGAATGTAGTGTAACTACAGGTTTCGAGTGTTTTTTTACTCTAATAAGAAATTGTACAGCACAAAAACAGTATATGTTTTATAATATATTATACTCCATGTTTTACTCTAATAAGAAATTGTTCAGCACAAAAACTGATCACAAATTTTAACAGCTTACAAACAAGTTTTACTCTAATAAGAAATTGTACAGCACAAAAACTGATACTCCACACCAAGACAAACCAATTTTGTTTTACTCTAATAAGAAATTGTACAGCACAAAAACAGTCTTTTGTCTTATCCATTTTATAATAAAGTTTTACTCTAATAAGAAATTGTACAGCACAAAAACACTGCCTGATTATTTGAGAGTTCTCCAATTGTTTTACTCTAATAAGAAATTGTACAGCACAAAAACTAAATGAGTTTTAGTCTAGTACGATTTTTGTTTTACTCTAATAAGAAATTGTACAGCACAAAAACTTTGTCTTTTTAGACCCTCCATATGATCCTGTTTTACTCTAATAAGAAATTGTACAGCACAAAAACAGTGGCATGTTTGAAAGCGGTAGTGAATGGGTTTTACTCTAATAAGAAATTGTACAGCACAAAAACAATCCGCTACAAGTTGATCTAAAATTTTTTGTTTTACTCTAATAAGAAATTGTACAGCACAAAAACAAAGGCGTTTTCTTTTGCCAAAATTCACCAGTTTTACTCTAATAAGAAATTGTACAGCACAAAAACTGTGAATTGTGAACTAAAAATCCACGAGGCGTTTTACTCTAATAAGAAATTGTACAGCACAAAAACGGTATTATTACCGCAGGTCTGGCAGATTTGGTTTTACTCTAATAAGAAATTGTACAGCACAAAAACGTTACATGCTGAGGAAATTGCTACTATTGAGTTTTACTCTAATAAGAAATTGTACAGCACAAAAACCAAAAAGACAAGATAATAGATAATATTAAAGTTTTACTCTAATAAGAAATTGTACAGCACAAAAACAAAGAACCGAAAATTGGTGATGCGCTTCTTGTTTTACTCTAATAAGAAATTGTACAGCACAAAAACTAAGGGCAATAATAGGTGTGTTTGGTACTAAGTTTTACTCTAATAAGAAATTGTACAGCACAAAAACTATTCAATTAGCACGTGCTTATCAAGACAGGTTTTACTCTAATAAGAAATTGTACAGCACAAAAACGTGGGGCAAAGCCTTAGATATTTTTTATTTGTTTTACTCTAATAAGAAATTGTACAGCACAAAAACGGTAGATAAAGGAATTACAACTCGGACTTAGTTTTACTCTAATAAGAAATTGTACAGCACAAAAACAATGCGGTCTTTTAATTGTTCCATGTATTCGTTTTACTCTAATAAGAAATTGTACACCACAAAAACGTCTATTTGAATTATACCCAGGAGTTATTTGTTTTACTCTAATAAGAAATTGTACAGCACAAAAACTAAATAATAATGAAAATTATAGATAAACAAGTTTTACTCTAATAAGAAATTGTACAGCACAAAAACGATATTCATATTGTATCATAAAAAAAATAAGTTTTACTCTAATATAAATTAGTACACCAATTTCAGACTTATTAGAAAAAAGGTGTGTCAAAATGAAACAATACAAATTCACAATTGAAGACAAATTTAAATATATCAAAATTGCCGAATCTAAAGGGTTAAAAAACGCAATTTTGCATTTTGCTGAAGAATTTAGAGAAATTTACAAAAGCAAATCGAAAAGTAAAAAAGCACATAAAGAATGAATGTTGCATATATATGCTAATAATTTGATAAGAAATTGGCAAAAAAAGTTTTATAATAACGATATGAAAAGTCTAATTAGTACTCGTGGAAAAATCAAATCTCCACGCAAACCAAAGAAGAAATATACAATTAACGATCTTTCTGAAAATGATCGTGAAGTTTACCAAGAAATAATTGAGACTGTTCTTAGAAAATACGGGGTTGACCCCGGAATTATTCTTGAGGAACTCAAAAAACGAAAACAAGAGCAAGAAAAAGATAAAAACAAAATCGAAAATTCGACTAGAATTTGTAGTGTTTTTAAGGTTAACCGCACTTCGATTTATGAGAAAATAAGGGAGAAAAAACCACCAAAGAAAATGATTTATGATGAAAAATTACTTGAGTGAATTCGTGAAAATTTCTATTTGTATCGAAAGGTAAAAGGTCGAGACATCCTATATAATATTTACATAAATCAGGGAAATTATGTAAGCACGTACGTGTTTCAAAAACACTACGAATTTTTAGGATTAAAATCAATTGCTTATAAAAGGCAAGGAAAACCGGCACCAAAAGAGAAAAAGTTTATACGAATTTGGACTGAAGATCATATCAAAGGTGAATTTAGATCAGAAAATTTTGGTGAAAAATGGTTTGCTGATATTAAATTTATCAAAATTAACAACGAATGATTTTACCTACACTCAATTATTGAAACAAAATCCAATTACTTGCTCAATTTTTCGATTTCTAAAACAAGATTTTCAGAAGAAACTATAAACTTAGTGAAACAAACAATTAAAAAGTATAATATTAAACCAAAATTTTTCCATTCAGATCATGGTGTGGAATATGCAAACTACAAATTTGCTAATTTTTTAAAGCAAAATGGTATCCAACAATCAATGTCACCAAAAGGAAATGCTCTTGCAAACCGCCCTATTGAATATTTTTATGCGGTTTTTCAACGTGAATTGCTTAATATTGAGGGCGAAAATTTTGAAAATGTGGCTACCGCTTATCAAAAAATAAGTGAATTTATTGATTGGTATAACAATGAAAGGCCTCAAAGTTGCTTATCATATAAAACTCCAAGCTATTATATGAGGTAAATTATTTGTCCAAATTTTTTAAAATGAACATGCTAGAAAAAATTAACAAAAGTGGTGTAATCAAAATCATAGAAAAAAAACTAATTGTCTGAGATTTTTCTACCAATTTAGTTTTACTCTAATAAGAAATTGTACAGCACAAAAACATTTATATGTATTTTAGAAATAGGCAAAAAGTTTTACTCTAATAAGAAATTGTACAGCACAAAAACACTTGAAAATTGTGCTAAATCTGCCAGACCGTTTTACTCTAATAAGAAATTGTACAGCACAAAAACAAAGTCACCAGGATTATCAAGCATTAGGCCGTTTTACTCTAATAAGAAATTGTACAGCACAAAAACGAAGATAACATAGTCGATTTTGCTACTTTTGTTTTACTCTAATAAGAAATTGTACAGCACAAAAACTGTAAAGTATCCACAACCATATCCCGTTCCGTTTTACTCTAATAAGAAATTGTACAGCACAAAAACAGGATCTATATTAGGATCATAATTCGGATTGTTTTACTCTAATAAGAAATTGTACAGCACAAAAACGAATAAAAAGCAAATCACCAATAGTAATTTGTTTTACTCTAATAAGAAATTGTACAGCACAAAAACTGAAGTATAGCAAAATTAACTAGTACTTTTGTTTTACTCTAATAAGAAATTGTACAGCACAAAAACTTATTAGTCTTATTTTAACAAATTGGCAAGGTTTTACTCTAATAAGAAATTGTACAGCACAAAAACAGAAAACAATATTAAAATTGAATTTGAAAATGTTTTACTCTAATAAGAAATTGTACAGCACAAAAACACTATTGTTATCCCATTCGTGAATTGATTCGTTTTACTCTAATAAGAAATTGTACAGCACAAAAACGGTATTTTGTCATTTCTTCATATTCAGTTTGTTTTACTCTAATAAGAAATTGTACAGCACAAAAACACGAATACATTACAGAAATACCTTTTAACAGTTTTACTCTAATAAGAAATTGTACAGCACAAAAACCAGCAGCTGGTATTAGTTTTAAATACTTTGGTTTTACTCTAATAAGAAATTGTACAGCACAAAAACCTATATAATTTTATAGACTCTTTGTCTTTTGTTTTACTCTAATAAGAAATTGTACAGCACAAAAACTAAGAAAATTTAGGTTTAGTTTTTGGTATTGTTTTACTCTAATAAGAAATTGTACAGCACAAAAACAACTAAATAATTTAAAAATTAAGGATTTAAGTTTTACTCTAATAAGAAATTGTACAGCACAAAAACAAAGGGGCAAAATGGAAAGGGCAAAGCAGGGTTTTACTCTAATAAGAAATTGTACAGCACAAAAACCTATATATCCTTTAACTTTAATAAGCAAATGTTTTACTCTAATAAGAAATTGTACAGCACAAAAACGTCAACTAGATTAACTACAACTCTATTAAAGTTTTACTCTAATAAGAAATTGTACAGCACAAAAACTGCAATCAATTTGAGGCAACATCGTAATTTGTTTTACTCTAATAAGAAATTGTACAGCACAAAAACCTTGTTCGATTTTTAGTTTACGAATTAAATGTTTTACTCTAATAAGAAATTGTACAGCACAAAAACCATGAGCATTTGATAGTATAGTATCATTTTGTTTTACTCTAATAAGAAATTGTACAGCACAAAAACTCGGGGAGCATTGTAATTTCAATAAAATTTGTTTTACTCTAATAAGAAATTGTACAGCACAAAAACATCATAATGCCTCAAAAGATTTTAGAAAGGTTTTACTCTAATAAGAAATTGTACAGCACAAAAACAAGATTGACAATTATTCCGGGCAATATTTAGTTTTACTCTAATAAGAAATTGTACAGCACAAAAACATGACGGCAAAGCGACGGGTGAAGCAAATGGTTTTACTCTAATAAGAAATTGTACAGCACAAAAACATGATACGATAATGAAAATGAATTGCCACAGTTTTACTCTAATAAGAAATTGTACAGCACAAAAACTCAATTTCAATTTTATAATCGCCTGTTAAAGTTTTACTCTAATAAGAAATTGTACAGCACAAAAACTTGTTCAAATTCTAGCTTGTCTTTAATAGAGTTTTACTCTAATAAGAAATTGTACAGCACAAAAACATGGGAACTATAACAGACGAACAATTAAGGGTTTTACTCTAATAAGAAATTGTACAGCACAAAAACTAAAAGGTCGACAATATTTCAACTGAAAATGTTTTACTCTAATAAGAAATTGTACAGCACAAAAACATGAGGGTAAAGAAACTTTATTTGATTTTAGTTTTACTCTAATAAGAAATTGTACAGCACAAAAACACCCGTTCAGGGAAAACCCAAAAATTTATTGTTTTACTCTAATAAGAAATTGTACAGCACAAAAACGCTAATTTAGACAAAGTAATACATTTTAGAGTTTTACTCTAATAAGAAATTGTACAGCACAAAAACCGTCTAAAATTTGAGAAATAAAATTTGTTTGTTTTACTCTAATAAGAAATTGTACAGCACAAAAACCCATAATCATAATAATAATTAAAACCATCAGTTTTACTCTAATAAGAAATTGTACAGCACAAAAACCGAATTTTTGTGTTTGTTCAGAAATATCTTTGTTTTACTCTAATAAGAAATTGTACAGCACAAAAACTAATATTTAATAAAAAATTATTAACATAAAGTTTTACTCTAATAAGAAATTGTACAGCACAAAAACCAACTCAAGAGACACCAACTCAAACCCAAACGTTTTACTCTAATAAGAAATTGTACAGCACAAAAACGGTTGTTTTTAATTAAGGTTAAGTCTTTATGTTTTACTCTAATAAGAAATTGTACAGCACAAAAACATAGCATTTTTTGAAATATTTAATTTGTTTGTTTTACTCTAATAAGAAATTGTACAGCACAAAAACTATAAATGGAGTGACAAAATATAAAAAAAAGTTTTACTCTAATAAGAAATTGTACAGCACAAAAACGTTTCAAAATTTAATGCTATCGGGTTAAAAGTTTTACTCTAATAAGAAATTGTACAGCACAAAAACTTATATCGAACTTATCTCGTTTATCAAAACGTTTTACTCTAATAAGAAATTGTACAGCACAAAAACAATCAGAGCAAAAGATTTACCACAATATCAGTTTTACTCTAATAAGAAATTGTACAGCACAAAAACAGTTCCGGCTATATCTAATTTTGAAACTAAGTTTTACTCTAATAAGAAATTGTACAGCACAAAAACGAGAAGATACCAACTCTCATTTTTATAAATGTTTTACTCTAATAAGAAATTGTACAGCACAAAAACAAAGGCACATTTTCTAATATCTAGGTGGTTGTTTTACTCTAATAAGAAATTGTACAGCACAAAAACGCAAATAATTTTGATATTTTTAGAAATACAGTTTTACTCTAATAAGAAATTGTACAGCACAAAAACGAAAGATAGGGTTTGGGTCGTAAACCCCGGGTTTTACTCTAATAAGAAATTGTACAGCACAAAAACTTAGAAAAGAATTAAAAAAACAAAACAAAAGTTTTACTCTAATAAGAAATTGTACAGCACAAAAACGGTGGTGCTTCACCCGTCACTCACCCCCTTGTTTTACTCTAATAAGAAATTGTACAGCACAAAAACTTTGACTAAAAGTTTTAGACGCCTAAAAGGGTTTTACTCTAATAAGAAATTGTACAGCACAAAAACGTTGTTCAATATTAAAACCTGCGCTATTAAGTTTTACTCTAATAAGAAATTGTACAGCACAAAAACAAAAAATACTTATTGAAAGGCATAATAAAGTTTTACTCTAATAAGAAATTGTACAGCACAAAAACAGCATTGAATTTATCTCTTGCTCTGAAATTGTTTTACTCTAATAAGAAATTGTACAGCACAAAAACGGATCATACGGAGGGTCTAAAAAGACAAAGGTTTTACTCTAATAAGAAATTGTACAGCACAAAAACTGTCTACATTTAATTGGTCTAAGACATAAAGTTTTACTCTAATAAGAAATTGTACAGCACAAAAACAAACAGTTTAGTAACTATTTGATTATTAGTGTTTTACTCTAATAAGAAATTGTACAGCACAAAAACAAATATTGAGGAGTTAATTAATGAGTAAAAGTTTTACTCTAATAAGAAATTGTACAGCACAAAAACTTTGAAAAAAAGGATCTTTTTTTTGCAAAAGTTTTACTCTAATAAGAAATTGTACAGCACAAAAACATGACTCATTTTTCTTTGCCGTTTTCTATTGTTTTACTCTAATAAGAAATTGTACAGCACAAAAACATATTAAAAATAAATGGTTTACTTGGATCGGTTTTACTCTAATAAGAAATTGTACAGCACAAAAACTCACCCGTCCGCTTGCTTGCCCTAGCCCCTGTTTTACTCTAATAAGAAATTGTACAGCACAAAAACTATATGATCTCAGCAGGCAGTAGACTAAATGTTTTACTCTAATAAGAAATTGTACAGCACAAAAACAATCAAAGCAAAAGATTTGCCGCAATACCAGTTTTACTCTAATAAGAAATTGTACAGCACAAAAACCTCATTTCAAAGAAAAAAACTGATTTTCTTTGTTTTTTTCTCAAAAAACCAGTTGTTTTTGAGGTTTTTTATTCAAAAAATGTTCTTTTGATGATGTTAATGTGAAAACGAAACTCGTTTTTTTCATTTAAATCTGAAAATAGAGGTTCACTTTCTAGAATTTCCTTATTTTTATGATTTTCAAAATAGCTAATAATTGGCAATGGTGTTTTGATATCAATAATCGTTTTATCTTTATAAAAGCCAACAAGCTCGAGTTGGTCATATTTATTTATATATTTAGTAAAATCAGTAGTTAAAATTATAAATTTTGTATTTGTAAACTGTAATAAGTCAATTAAATTAATAAATTCTAAATCTTTGAAAATAACTAAAGGATCAGGTTTGTTTGCAAAAACAATTTCCATTATTTTTGCAAAATTATTTTTTGAAAGTAGAATATTTGGATTAATTTCAAATAGTGACTTCAATAATTTAGTATTATCAATTTGATATTCAAGTAGTTCAAAACCTAATAAAGTATTAATTTTATCAATTATGGATAGAATTTCTTGATTATTAAAAAAATTGCTATTTTGTCACATTTCATCTTGGATAATTTGGTTACCTAATCAATTTTTCGGGCTTAGACTAAGAAAATCAGTGATTTTGTTTAAATAAGTAAAAACGCTAATATCTTTAATTGAATAAAGTTTTCCATCAAAATCAATTGACTGAACACCTTTTGATTGCTCATATTCAAAAAGGTCGTGTAAAAAAAGGTCAATATTTTCGCATTCAATAATTTTAATATTTTCCTTAAATTCAATTAAATTTGCTTTGTTATTAAAAAAATTTAACATTATAATTTTATATACTCCTGCTCAAAATTGATAATTTCGTTTTTAGATTTTGAACCACTTAGAATTTCCATATTTTGGTATTGTTGTTCGGTTAAAAGTAAAATACGAACATTTGAATTTTTGGGAATAATATTAATAATTTTTTTTCTTTCGGACTGATAAATTGTGTGCACAGGAATTATTTTGGCATAAATTGAATATTGAATCCGAATGTAGCCTAGTTTTAAAAGATTTTTAACAAACTTATTGTATTCAGGATTTTGTTGTTCATTTTCTGAATAAATATCATACATTAATAAAATCCGCATTTCTCTTGTATTTACCTCAATTATATTAGCTTGCATTTTTGTTTAACTCTAAAATTTCACTGATTTCAGCATCGATAAATTTTTTAAAACGAATCTTCTTATTTTTATAAGTAATATATTTATTAAAAGATGTAAATAAATCTTCTTTGAATTCTTGGAATAAAAAAAATTTTTTGTTAATATGGTCAAAAACGATTTGGTCAATTCAAAAGCGATAAGGTTCCATCAAATCACAAGCCAAAGGAAAATTATTATTAAAACTTTTATGATACACACCAAGCCGATTATCCATTCCTTTGGCACAAATAGCTCTGGCAACATAACTAAGTAAAACAGTGTAGCCATAATTTAAAAGACTATTAATGCGATCTTCGCCTTTTTGGTTGCGAATAAAATTTTCACCAAAAAGATGTTTAAAATATAATTTAGCCACATGACCTTCGCGATTTGTGACATCATGGTCTTCAACTTGGTCAATATATGAAGCCATTTTCTTTTCAATTTCAGTGTTAATGAGTTTTTTCTCGACTAAAGTATCGAGTGATCTTTGAATTTTTAGGCGAATAATTTTTTTCCAAGTTTTACCTTTGTATTCAAGAGACCATTTAATTTGTTCCTGAAAAACTTTATTATTATAATAGCCGCTGTAAGGAATTATTAGTGAATTTGGCAAATGATTTTTACAAATAATTATATTAACTTTCTTTTCAACAAGTTCGTTGATTAGTGGGATTGTAATAGTTGCTCGGTCATTTTCAAAAATAATAACTTCTACTGTGTCAATTGGGATTACAAATTTTTCAATGTCACGTTTAATAACAATATTGTCAAGGAAAAGTTTAATGTAGTCTGATTCGTTAATTTCAATAATTTTTTTCATTTTGCAAAATAATTTTAATTTTAAAACAATAATTATACAATAAAATTTCTTAATATGGTCACTAAAACTAATTTTGCCCAAAAGACAAAATATTTAATATTCCCATTTTTCTACTAATTTATACAGTATTGCCGTCTTATATTTTTTTTAAAATTTTTGTTTTTTGCATAAAAACAAAAAAAACCGCCTAGATGGCGGCAGTTGCGGCACTATATAAAATAGGCCTTATTTTTGTGCGACAATTTCTTATTAGAGTAAAACATAATTTATTGTGCATAGTTAATTATACAACAAATTTAAATTTTTTATCAAAAAAAAGAAAAAAATTAATTGCACTTAAATTAATACGGAATTTAGGTGGTTTTTAGTTATTTTTGTTTCTGCATTCAAGTTCAAATCTTACAAAATTTAGCGCTGAATTGTTGACTTGGTCAATGAATGTTTTGAAACTACCTGTTTTTCGCAGTTAAAAATTAATTGTTTTTAATATTAATTAATTATTGTGTAAAACAATACAAAAAAATTCAAACAATTATTTGCCAATATATTAGGTTATAGTTATAGAATTGCCCTGTTATATTTTTAAAATTTTAGTTTTTTTTACATAAAAACAAAAAAACCGCCTTGCGGCGGCAGTTGCGGCACTATATAAAATAGGCCTTATTTTTGTGCGACAATTTCTTATTAGAGTAAGCATAAGTTATTATGCATTTTTAATTATACAACAAATTTAAATTTTTCATTAAAAAAAATAAAAAAAATTAATTGAACTTAAATTAATACGGTAATTTAATGGTTTTTAGTTATTTTTGTTTTTTCCTTCAAGTTTAAATCTTATAAAATTTAGGTCTAATCGTTGACTGGTTAATGAAAAGCTTAAAACAACTTGTGGCACAACCAATATTTTATCTAACATTATTTTACTTAAATTTAGCCTTTTTATATTATAATTTAATATTTAGTATCATGTATGACCATAAATTAATAGAAAAAAAATGACAAAACTATTGGCAAAAAAATAACGTTTTTGAAACGAGCGAATCTTCAGATAAAAAAATCTATATTTTAGATATGTTTCCTTATCCTTCGGCAGCCGGATTACATCTAGGGCATCCAATTGGATATACAGCATCAGATATAATTGCAAGATTTAAACGCCTTAATGGTTTTGATGTTCTTCACCCGATGGGTTGAGATGCTTTTGGTCTTCCGGCTGAACAATATGCAATTCAAACAGGCAACCACCCTGCAGATTTTACTAAAAAAAATATTGAAAATTTTAAAGAGCAAATAAATTCTTTTGGTTTTTCATATGATTGAAGTAAAGAAATTAACACAAGTGATCCAAAATTCTATGAACAAACCCAGTGAATTTTTAAACTTTTATATAAGGTTGGCCTAGCTGAAATTCGTCAGACACAAGTAAATTGATGTCCAAAATTAGGCACAGTTTTAGCAAATGAAGAAATAAGTCGTGACAAAGACGGAAATTTAGTCAGTGAACGGGGTAGTTTTCCTGTTGAAATTAAAAAAATGGATCAGTGGGTGCTAAAAATCACAAAGTATGCCCAAAAATTGCTTGATGGTCTTGAAAATATAAATTTCCCTGAGTCACTAAAGTTGCTCCAAAAAAAATGAATCGGCAAGTCCCAAGGTGTTATTCTTAAGTTTTACTTTGAAAATAGTCAAGATTTTATTGAAATATTTACAACCAAAATTGAGACTATTTATGGCGTTAGTTTTTTAGCTATTTCACCTTTGCATGATTTTGCAACAAATCTTGCAAAAAAAGATGCAAAAATTAGTGACTATATTGAAAAAAACAGTTTTTCTAGCCCCAAACTTCAAAGTCAAATTTCTGGTATATTTACTAATTTATACATGATTCACCCGTTAAATTCTCAAAAAATTCCGCTTTATATTGCAAATTATGTGCTAAATGACTACGGAACTTCGGCAATTATGGGAGTTCCAGCCCATAATTTAAATGATTTAGAATTTGCTAAAATTTTTGCAATTGACTATTCAGAAGTAATAAATGATAAAAATCTCCTTATAAATTCAGCAGAATTTGACAATTTTGAAGCCCAAAGTGCTTCAAAATTAATCTTTGAAAAATTAGAAAAATTAAGCCTAGCAAAAAAAAGTATTTCTTATAAAATTAAAGACTGAGTTTTTTCAAGACAAAGATATTGAGGCGAGCCTTTTCCTGTTTATTTTGATCAAGATGGCAAAATCTATCTTGAAGAAAAAATTGTTGAACTCCCACATTTAGAAAAAATTGTTCCCTCAGGTGATGGTCAGTCCCCACTTGCTTTACAAAAAGATTGAGTTTTTTTTGAGAAAAACGGCAAAATCTACCGCCGCGAGACTAATACAATGCCCCAATGAGCTGGAAGTTCATGGTATTATCTTGCTTTTATTTTAAAACAAAAAGATGGTACATATTTAAAATTAGACTCAAAAGAAGCCTATAAAAAACTGCAAAAATGACTTCCAGTTGATATTTATATTGGCGGACAAGAACATGCAGTTGGCCATTTACTTTATTCACGTTTTTGACATAAAGTTTTATTTGAGGCTGGTATTGTTTCAAATTCTGAGCCTTTTGACAGAGTTATTCACCAAGGAATGTTACTTGGACCTGATGGCCAAAAAATGTCTAAATCAAAAGGAAATATTATAAATCCTTATACAGTTTTGGATAAATATGGCGCTGATAGTGTTCGAATTTTTCTAATGTTTATGGGGCCAATTAATGAAAATCGCGCCTGGGATGAAAAAGGTGCAAATTCAATTTATGCTTGAATTCAAAGGGTTATTAGAATTATTTTAAAAGATTATAAAATTGATCCTGAGCTCGAAAAAGATTCTGAATTTAGCTACTTTTATAATAATTTTGTCTTTGAAATTACTAATTTAGTCCAGGATTTTAAGTTTAATGTGGCTATTTCTAAATTAATGGTCTATATTAATTTTTTAAGTAAGCTTGAAGCCATACCGTCAAAAAAATATCTTGTTGATTTTTTAGTAATTCTATCGATTTTTGCCCCTCATATTTCAGAGGAATTATTAGAAAAATTAGAGCAAAAACCGCTTCATTTTCACGCCTGGCCTCAATTTGACAAGTCTAAAATTGTAAAAAATACTTATAATTTACCTGTTTCAATAAACGGTAAAACTAGAGCAATTTTGGAATTAAATGATGAGCAAGCCGAAGACGAAATTATTGAAATTGCCGAAAAACACTATAAAATACAGCATTTTTTAGAAAATCACTCAATAGTCAAGACCATTTTTGTACCTAAAAAAATTTTAAATTTCATTGTAAAAAAATAAGCACTCATGAAAAAATTTCTTTTCCCCTTTTCAATTTCATTTATAAGTTTTTTACTTGAAATTACAACTTTATTACTAAAAGTTATTTTTAATGATGACTTTGATTTTTACCTTTTTTTCACATTAGCTGTCGGAATTTTCATAATTTTTATTATCTCGCTAATAGTTGGAATTGTTGTTTTTTACCAATTTATAATTAAGCAAAACCACTTTTATTACCAAAAATTCGACCTTATTAACGAGGAAAATAATATTGGAATTGTTAATTTATCATCAACATATAAAATTACAAAAGTTTCAAAATATGTTAAAGATTTATACCCAGAAAGACTAGTAAATCGTGATATTTTTTATCTTTTTCCCCAATATAAAAAGGTTGAAGATATTCCACCAAAATTTGAGATAAAAAGGGGAAATAACTGGTTTGAAATTAATTATAATAAATTTGCATATTGAATTTCTTATCGTGATATCACACTTTTTAAGTCAATTTCGCAAGGTTATGAGAATAATTCGCTTGTTTTTGCAGAGGTTGAGGTTGATAATTTTGTCTCAACTAATTTTCGCAGTAGCGATCAAGATTATCCTAAAATTAAAATTTTTATTAATGATTTTTTTGAGAAACTGTCACAAAAATATAAATTTTTGTATAAAGAATACGCAGATGGCCGGATTATGTTAGTTTTACATTATGAAACATTTGTACTTTGACAAAAAAATCATTTTTACATTTTTCGTGATGAGAGCACTAAAATTGATGATACAACCGAAGTTTGATTTTCAGTCGGTTTTGGAATTGGCACAACAAATTTAGTGGAAGTAAAAAGACTAGCAAATGAGGCCTTAATTTTTTCAAAAACCCGTGGTGGAAATCAAGTTTCAATTTATCCTTATGGAAAAAGACCTTTTTCTTATGGTTCTTATAGTGAATCTCTCAGCCTCCATTCGCTTGTTAGACTTAGAAGAATTGCCCGTCTTTTGGTTGAAAAATTGGAAAAAATTGATAATATAATAATTTATGGACACATTAATTCTGACTTAGATTCATTTGGTTCTGGTTATGTTCTGGGTAATTTTTTAAAAAGATATGCTGAAGTTATTTATAAAAGAAAAATTAATTTTTATATCCAAAATCAGACTTTTGACACGACAACGACAAGATTTTTATCGCAAGCTGATTTTATCAAGAAAAATATTTTTATATCCCGCTCAGTTGCCTCAAAAATTACAATGGCTTCAAAAAATAATGATACTTGCCTTGCTATTTTAGTCGATGTGTCTGACGTTGAGCGAATTGAAAACAAAAAAGCGCTTGATCAAATTAATTTGGAAAATGTTTTTGTCTTTGACCATCACGGAATTAATTCCAAAATGCAAGGAATTTTGGAATTAATTCATGACTATATTGATGTCTCATCTTCATCAACATGTGAAATTATTACGCATTTAATTTTACTAACAATTCATTCAGATATAAGCATTGATCAAGAATGGGCCCAAATTTTGCTTAACGGTTTATATGTTGACTCGGCCCAGTTTAAAAAAACTGCCAGTGCTTCAACTTTTGCGGCCGTCTCCGCCCTTGTTCGTTGAGGTGCAAAAACTGCAAAAACTGGCGAATTTCTCAAACTTAATGAAAATGAGTCAAAAATTATTAAAGAAATTCTTGAAAATGTCACCGAAGTTAAGCCAGGTTTTTTCCTTGCAAGTGTTGACCGGGAAATTGATACTGATTTAGTCTCGATTGCTTGTGAGCAAATTTTGTTAGTTAAAAATCGTCAAGCTGCCTTTGTTGTGGCAAAATTACCGCAACAAAAAAATTATAAAATGTCAGCTCGAGGTGTTGAAAATGTTAATGTTCAATATATAGCAGAGCAAGTTGGTGGAGGCGGAAATGTAACTTCAGCAGCTGCTTATTCAACAGTTGAGACTTTTTCTGAATTTGTTGAAAATATTAAACTTGCAATTCAAAGGAGAGAATATGAAAGTAATTCTACTTAAAGATACAAAAGATGGTCGTGCAAACACTGTTGTTGAGGTTTCAGCTGGTTATGCTAGCAATTATTTGTTTAAAAATAATTTAGCAGAACCTTTTAATCCAAGAACTGAAAAACTTTTAAAAGAAAGGCTAAAAAAAATTGAAGCTGAAAAGGAAAACAAAAAAAATCAAGCAGTTCAACTAAAGTCTCAAATTGAAAACACTGTTTTGTGATTTAAATTAAAAGGTACACTTGATTCAGTCCACGGGGCAATTTCGGCTAAAAAAATAAAAAAAGAACTTGAGACCAAAGATATTTTTATTGATAAGCACTTAATTCAAACTGCAGGAATTTCTAATTTTGGAACAAGTTATGTTACTATTAAATTAAGCCCTGAAATTAGTGCTACTTTAAAAATAAATGTTGTAAAAGATGAATAATTCGCGCTATACTTCCCCCGATATTGAGTCATTTATAATTTCTTTTTTGCTTTCAAATCCCAGAAAAATTATCAATTATATTGACGCAATCGACCCTAATGATTTTAGCGATCTAAGACTAGTTGAAATTGCCAAAGCAATTAAAAATGTTGTTGCTAGTGTCCCTGATCCTGAAGTTAATTTAATTATTGAAGAACTGCAAAAAAATCAAAAACTGGAAAAAATTGGCGGCAAGTCATTCATAATTTGACTTTATAATAATAATTTTTCTTTGCCTTCAGAAATTACTTCGCACTTACGGATTGTCAGCGAGAAAAAAACTCTGCGTCAGCTCAAAAAAATTATTGAAGAATCAAGCCACGAACTCGACTTTGGTAAAAAAACATCACTAGAAATTACAAGTCAAATTGTTGACAAAATTAATCTTTTGACTTTAGACAGTGCCAAACAGTCTTTTTATTCAATTTATGAAATTGCCCAAGAAATTTTTCAATTTATTACTGAACTTCGCACAAGTAAAAATCCTATTAAAGGAATTTCGACTGGTTATGATAATTTAGATGTTGTTACTTCTGGTTTTCAAAGGGGTGAACTTGTAATTTTAGCAGCTCGTCCGTCAGTTGGAAAAACAGCTTTTGCCCTTAATCTAGCCTGAAATGTTTGCAAAAGTGGAAAATCTGTTCTATTTTTTGCCCTTGAAATGTCAAACACAGATTTAGGAACCAGGCTTTTATCACTTGTCTCTGGAATTGAGTCAAATAAATTCAAAACACCTAAAAATTTACGGCCTGAAGATTTAATAAAAATTGAAAAAGCAATTTCTAAACGACTAAAAGAGGCAAAACTCACCATAAATGATTCAGGTTCTATCAATATTGACGACATTTTTTGAGAGGTTCAAAAACGTTATCGCAACAATACCAAATATGATCTTATTATTTTTGACTATTTACAACTAATAAATTCAAGCGCAAATAATCAAAATTACAACCGTCAAGTCGAGGTTTCAATTATTTCCCGGAAATTAAAACAGCTAGCTCGCGCAGTTAATACGCCAATTATTGCTCTGTCGCAACTTTCAAGAAATGTCGAACGAAGAGAAGATAAAACTCCTTTACTTTCAGATTTACGTGAATCTGGAGCTATTGAACAAGATGCTGACCTTGTTGCTTTTTTACACCGCGACAATTATTATAATAAAAAAGAAGATGATCAGTCTAATTTTGACAGCGGACCAAATACAAAATTAATTATCGCAAAACACAGAAATGGTCCAACTGGAACGCTATTTTTTAATTTTTTACCTGAAATTGGTCAATTTGTTGCCGCCCTTGATTTTAATGTTTCAAGCAAAAATAAAAATGAAATAAATTTAGGATTAGAGGACTAATGCCGGGTTATTTTATTGCTTTAGGAATTGTTTTATTATTTTTATTTTTAATTTCGGCCATTTTTTCAGCAAGTGAAACCGTTTTTACCGCCACAAGTCGGGCAAAAGTTGATGAAAATATTTCTGATTCTTTTTGAGGAAAAAAGCAAATTCTTAAATATTATGATAATTATGAAAAAACTTTAACAATCATTTTGATTTGAAATAATATTGTAAATATCGGAATTTCTATTATAATTTCGGCACTTTTTTCTAATTTAGCAATTAATGAATCTTTACAAATTTTAATTTCAATAGCAGCAACAACTCCACCTTTAATAATTTTTGGTGAAATTTACCCTAAAATTTTTGGTCGAAAAAAACCAATTTTATTTTTAAAGTCTTTTTGGATTTTTATTAGTTTTTTTTACTATTTTTTACTTCCTTTAGCGGCTTTAATGACTAAATTTGTCAAAAAAATCAATGTAACAAACACTGAAAATGAGTTAAAAAAAATAATTTTACAAGCTCACCAAGAAGATGTTCTTGAAAAAGATGAATCTGATTTGGCAATTAGAGCGCTTGAATTTGACTCTTTTAAAACCGCCAAACACTTTACCAAACTTGAGGATGTTGTCTTTGTAAAATACGAAGATAGTCTTGAATCGATCAAAGAAGTAATAATTGACTCAAATTTTTCTCGAATTCCTGTTTGAAAAGACGACAATTTTGTTGGAATTTTACTTTCAAAAGACATTTTACATCTTGATAAATTTGATATTAATGATCATATAATAAAAACTCCTCTTCTTCTTGCGACATCTTTGATTAAAACAAATTATGAGATTTTGAAAAAATCAAAATCTCATTTAGGCTTTGTAGTTGAGTCAAAAAAATCACAAAAAATTGTTGGAATTCTTACATTTGAAGATATACTTGAGTGTCTTTTGGGTCCAATTTATGATGAGTATGATTATCGTGATGACCTTGATTTTTACCAAATTAGCCCAAATCAGATTACAACAAAAGCTGAAACTACTATTTTGACAATTAATAAAATTTTAGCGGTTAATCTTCCTGTTAATTTTAAAAATCTAAATCAGTGACTTTTATCCCAAAGTTCGAAAAAAAAGCTGGTTTTAGGGGCAAAATTCTATTTTGATTGGCCAACATATCAACTTGAATTTGAAATTATTGACAAAAGTGCAAATACAATTGAGCTAAAAATAACCAAAAATGAATTCCAACAAAAAAGCTAAGTTTCGCGAACTAAAAATTGATTTAAATGGTCAAAAATATCCGATTTTTGTTGAATTTAGGCCTAAAAGTTCGCGTTTAATAGTTAAATTAGTTGATGACTATATTCTTGTTCAGACCGGACTTATTTTAAGTGATGAAGTTTTAATTAGGAGTGTTAGAAATTCAAAATATTTTAATAAAATTATAAATATTTTGCCACTAAGGCAAGTATTACACTTTTCTGAATCTTTTTTTTACCTTTTTGGCAAAAAAAACTATTTTAGCTTAATAAAAACAAAAAATAAACTCTATTTGCAAAGTCAGTTAGTTATTTTTTCCTTAGGTCGGCCAAAAAATATTGAGGCTAAAATTGAAAAACTGTTAATGAAACATTTTGAAGACTACCTAATACAACGAACAAATTTTTGAACCAAAACTTTAGAAGTCCCTGATTATATAGTCAAACTATCACGAAAAAACACATCATGAGGCACCAATTATTATCGCCAAAAAATTCATTATAGCAAATATTTATTTGCATTTTCAAAGGAAATTATTGATTATGTAATTGTTCATGAGGTAGTTCACCATTTTTTTCGCAACCATGGCAAGCTTTTTTGGGAAAAAATTGGTAAAATTATACCTAATTACACTGATTTAGTTAAAAAATTAACAAATTATGAGCTCAACTAAAAGCAATTTTAATGTTTATCTTTGCGGTCCTACAGTTTATAATCACGTTCATATCGGCAATTTAAGGTCGGTAATTGTGTTTGATTTTTTAGTTTCAGTATGAAAATATTTTGGCAAAAAAGTTAATTTTGTCCAAAATATCACTGATATTGACGACAAAATTATCGAAAAAGCTATGGAATTAGGGCTAACTGAAGCTGAATTAAGTCAAAAATACATTTTGGAATATTTTAGTGTTCTTGAAACATTTAACGTTAAAAAACCTGACAAAATAATAAAAGTCACTGAAATTCTTGACAAAATTATTGACTATATTGTCGAGTTAAAAGATAAAAATTTTACTTATTTTAATCAAAACGGAGACCTTGTTTTTGATGCAAGTAAAATTGCAAATTATGGTGTAATTTCTCAACAAAAAATTGACAATTTGTATCAAAACAATCGTCAAACTAAATCTATAAATGATTTTGTTTTGTGAAAAAAAACAAAAAAAGGCGTACTTTTTGACTCGCCTTTTGGCCTAGGTAGACCCGGCTGACATACTGAGTGTTCAGCAATTATTTATAATCATTTTGAGAAAAATTCAGTGGATATTCACGGAGGTGGTGTTGATTTGGTTTTTCCGCATCATGAAAATGAAAATGCCCAACATTTTGCTTTAACAAATGAGGCAATTTCAAAAAAATGAATTCGCGTTGGCTTTGTAAATTTTAATGGTAAAAAAATGTCTAAATCAATAGGAAATATAATTTTTGCAAAAGAATTTGCCAAAAAATACGATCCAGATGTTCTTCGTAGCATTTTTTTATCAATAAATCCTAGTGTCCCAATTAATTTAACAGATGAATTAATCCAAAATCATCAAAAATTAATAACAAAATACAAAAAAATTTATTTTGACTGAATTCTTGACCCTAAAGAAATTGAAAAAAGCGCTGTTGAGCAAATTTTATTACTTATTGAAGAACAAAAATTTTCTAATGCTATTTTTTTAATCTCTAATTTAGCAAAACAAAGAAAGAATTCAGGAATTGTTTTTATATTCAAATTACTAAGATTTAGCTTTACAAAAAAAGAAATTAACTCTGAAGATCAAGAAAATATTCAAATCTGAAAAAAACTTCTTGAACAAAAAAAATATGAAGAAGCTGATAAATATCGCGAAAAATTATGAAAAAGGTTCATTTTTTCATAATTTTTTCCGCGTTTCATACGAAAGTGAAAAAATATGATTAAATATATCTGTGGCAAGAATTCGGTGATAGAAGCAATTAAAAATGGGTTTATTTTTAAACAAATTTACTGTTTAAAACAACCCGATAGTCCAATTTTTTCGAACCAAAAAGTACAAATAGTTAATAAAGATTTTTTAGATAAATTAGTTTTAGCAAACCACCAAGGCTTTGTTGGCGTTGTTGAAAACTTTAAATTTTTTGAAATTGATGTTTTAAACAAGGATAAACCTGAAATTGTTTTAGTTCTTGATCATATTCATGATCAAAATAATCTCGGTAACATTATTAGAACAGCAAATTGTTTTGGAATTAAGCATATAATTTTGCCAAAAAAGCGAGCAGCTAAACTAAATGAAACCACATTCAAAGTTGCATCAGGCGGTTTTATAGGTATTAAGTTTATTCTTGTAAATTCAATTGTAGCTGCAATTAATAAATTAAAAAAAATAGGTTTTTGAATTTATGCCACTGATTTAAGCGAAAAAAGTAAAAAAATTAATGAAATTCAGTTTAATTTTCCCTGTGCACTTATAGTTGGCAATGAGTCTACTGGAATTAAAAAAAGTAGTTTGTATGCTAGTGATGATTCATTTTTTATTCCAATGGAAGGTAAAATTGATTCTTTAAATGTTACAGTTGCAACGGGAATTATACTTTTTTATCTAAAAAACAAACAAAAATAAAGAACTATGAGGTATATTTACAAAATGTGATTAGATCGTAAGAAAAAAATAGCTAAAAATAAGAGATATTTTACCGTTTTAAATAAATATTCGCATATTTTATTAGCTTGTTCAAAACAAGTAATGAAAACTTTTGCCCTCACACCGATAACTTATCATGATTTATTTAATGCTTCAATCGATAAATTTGTACAGTTATATGAAGAATTTGACCCAAGTTTAGGTATCCCGCTTGAAAATTATCTTGTTCACAAAATTAAATTGTTTATGTTGGGATATGTGACTTCTTTTACTACAAAAAACTATCAAATAGCAAATTTTTCGGTTTCACTTGATGAATTACCTGAAAATATTGAATTTGCTGTTGAATCCGAGCTTCAAAAACTAGAAATTCAAGACATTTACAACCGAATTACCGAGTCTTTTGACGAACTTGAGATGGAAATGTTTGAAATGTTTTTTATTCAGGATATTCCAACTAATGTTATTGCTAAAAAAATTGGCATCACCACACAAAAGGTTAATGATTTTATTCGAACTACAAGTAATAAATTAAGAAGTTTTTTCCTAAATTAATATATAATTATAGACTGTAATGTTAAATTTTTAGGGTTAATATGAAGAAAAAAATTAGTCTAAGCTGCTTTGTTTGTAAAAATCGGAACTATAAAACAAATAAATCCCTTCAAACTCGCCTTCAGATTAATAAATTTTGCAAAATATGTCGCAAATCTACTTTACACCAAGAGGAAAAATAATGTGAAAAAAACAAGCAAAAAATATTAAAATTCCCGATGGGATAAAAAAAAGGAAAAAAAAATTTTTCTTTCGCCTTTTTATTAAAGAGATGAAAAGGGTAAAATGACCAACAAGTCGAGTCGCTTTTCAAAGTTTCGGGCAAACAATAATTTTTTCACTTATTTTTATGGCTGTTTTTTTCACAATTACAATTATTGCTGCCTATATTTGAAATCAAGCCGGAGTAGGAATTTAGAAAGGAGCAAAAAATATTATGAAAATATATAAGTGATATATGATTTCAACCATTTCATCAAAGGAAGATGTTGCAATTACTTTACTTAAAAATCGAATAAAATATGAAAATTTAGAAGAGCACTTTCAGGAAATAATAAAATTTGATGTCCCTTATTATGAGGAAAGCACAAACGGAAAAACTGAAAAAAAACTCAAATATCGTAATTTATATAAAGGCTACTTTTTTATCAAGATGAATATGGTTGATAAAGCCTGATTTGTTGTTAGAAATACTCAATATGTAACAGGACTTGTCGGTTCTCATGGTAGAGGAACTAAACCAACACCAATTTCAATACGACAATTTGAGCGAATGAAAGAAAATTGAAATCAAAAAATTCTTAGCTTTCAAGAAACTAATGATACTACTGCAATAAGTTGACAAATTGGTGATTGGGTAAAAGTGACTCAAGGACCTTTTTCTGACGATATTGGTAAAATTATTGAGATGAATGAGACTAAAACCTTAATAACAGTAGAACTTGAAAATGTTTTTGGGCGTAAAGCTCCTGCGACCTTTGAATATAAAAATTTAAAAAAGGTCAATAACTAAAATTTAAGTTTTAGTGATTGATTTTTAAATATTTTTTTAAATTTGAGCCTTATCTATCAAGGCTAAAATTTTTCTTCTTAGTTGATAAAACTTATCTAAAACAGCTATTATTTTGTTTTTTGAAAATTTTTTAAAAATTTAAAAAACTCCTTTCTTAAACAAAGTTTAAAAAAAAGTCTTTTACCTAAATAAAAGACTTTTTTTTTAATTTAACATTTGTGATTTTGACTTATTATTTTTCTGTGGCTTCTAATTTTTAAATTTTGCAATAAATTTGTTGTAAATCCAGAAACCAAAAAACAGTAATCCTATTATTGAAAAAATAATTAACGGAATTAGTCAATAAGCAGTGGATTTTGCAATATTGGACTCATCAGTAGTGTCAGAATTTTTTTCTAAACCACCAAAATTTAAATCACCTAAAGTTGAAAAATCTGAATTAAAAATAGTGAGTTCCTTTTTCCCATTTAGCTGAGGTGTTCCAGGTTTTAAAACAAGTGTTGCTTTTTCCAATTTTGGATTAGTTCGAAAATTATCTACAATTTGTGAAATATTCTGTAGGTACAAATATTTTTTTGAATCAATTTCCTCAGGTAAAAGAAGGTTATAGACATGATCTTTAATGGCATTTTCCAAATTATCACTATTTTTTGAGATAGAAAGACTAAATTCTTTGGCTTTAATTTGACTTAAATTGTTAATTTTAGGGTTATTTAGACTTCCTATAATATTAACGAGTTTAATAGTTTTTGATCCATAAAATTTATTAATTTGATTTTCCTTTACTTTTAGAGTCAAATTTCAAATTTTGTGAGGTATTTGTTCACTTTCTTCGATATTTTTTATCGCTTTTTCGACGATATTATCAAAATTTTCAATTACAAAGTCAAAATTATAGTTATATTTAACGTCTTTTCAACTCGCTTGGATTTGCTCCAAAATAAAATTTTTGGCATTTTGTAAATTTTCAATACCAGTAAGATTAATTCGCTCTAATAAAAGACCATCAAAAATATTTCTTGAATCCTGAAAAATATCACTATTTTTTATGCTTTTTTTCACAACAATAAAGGGAGTTTGTAAATGAAAGAACTCCTTAAATTCTGGTTTTAGATTAAAATTGGCGATTATATTTTCGTCATTCTCTTCTAAAAATAGATTCACTTTATCAAAATTTTCTTGATTTGAAAAGTAATCAATTATTTGAGTTGAATTTTGCAAATTTTGGTTTACTGTGTGCTTATCGTTTTTCAAATTAAATTTAATTTCAGTTTTATTTTCATTTTGCTCTGAATTTTTAATTTCAATATCAGAAAAACTTAAGATACCTAAAACTTCTTCAAAATTTTCTGTTTTTTTATCATCTTTTTTAACTATCTTAATGTCAAAATCGAATTTATTATCTTGACTCTGAACAATATTTTCAATTTTTATATCAATATTACTAGAATTTTCATTGTCATCTATAAAAAATTTTGATACTTCAGAAATCATTTCTGGGTTAATTTCGAGAGCTTTGCTACCTGTTGAGCTCGCAAAATCGTGATTTGAACCTGTGTTTTCGTTAATTGTCTGTTCTAAATTTTCAAAAGTTAAATTTTTTTGAACTAATAAGACAATTTTGTTCTTAATTTCGATATTTTCGTCTAATTTTTGATTAATTTTCTTAATTTGCTGTGTTTTTACAACATTATCTATAAAATTTCTTCAATATAACAAAATTTGTTCATAGGTCAGTTTTTTGATATTTTCGTTTGTTATTTTTTCTAGAAGTAAGTACTGTTCTAAAATTTGACCTGCTTTTGATTCCCAAAAAGGGATGATTGATTTATTTGGGAAAACATCATTAAAAAGCTGTGAACTTGAATTTTCACCAATAGAAACAATTTTATATGATGAAAGTCCTTTGTCAAATTTAGATGAAAAAAGTCAAACTCCCCCGATCGAAAAATATTTATTTGTACTATTTGTAATGTCGAATTTTTCTGATTTTTGGCCATTTTTGCTTAAAATTTCAAAATTTTCACTATTATCTGAGTCAACTAAATATCTAAAAGATGAAACTTTATCATTCTCAGGATTTGAATTTAAAACTATATTGGCGCCTTTTCCACTAACACTTGCTTCTGCAATGAACCCAAATTCTGATTCAAGACCTAAATTAAAACGCGAAACTTCGCTTGGAAGTTGAGCAAAATTGCTGTTTTCAGGTATAGAATCAGGATTTTTACCGGTTGATACTCAAACAATTTGCTTTTTAGTCCCAGTTTTTACGTCAATTAACGGATCATATTCAGGATTTTTAACTTTAACTCCAAATTGATCATAAATTACTTGACCATTTTTGTCTTTTAAGTAAGGTTCAATTAATTTTTGTTGATCCTTGTTATTTTTTGGATCTCAGGCAAATCACTTTATATCCATAATTGAATTTGCTGATTTAATTACAAATTCAATTTCATAGATGGCAACTAATTCTGAATTATCCTGTATTCTATTGTCTTTTTTAAATTTTTTAATTTCAATTTTATAACTATTTGTTGAATTTTGCTGGTTTTTTTGCTCAAGTCTTAAGTCCTCAAGATCATAATCAAAATTAAGATCCAAAACATCGACAGGATTTCCGTTTACATATAAAATTTCATTTTCATCTGGATTTGTAATGAAATTTAGCTTTATTTTATTATGATATTCTCATTTTCCACCGTATATTCTCCGAACTCCGCCCTCATATGTTCCGGTTTTTGGTTCAGAAATTTGCACTGGTTCGTCAATTTTTGACTGATAAGTTTTAGGATCATAAATATTGCCCGGAATAATTGTCAGTCTTTTTCAAAATTTATCATTATCCTCAAAAAACAAGTGCACATTCACTTTGCTATTTAACTGGAAATTGTAAAAATTTTTGTCCTGAGGGTGCTTAAATCTGATAAAAAATTCGATTTGTGTGTCACCAATAACGTTAAAATGTAGATCTGCGTTGTATTTTTTGTCTTCTTTAAAAAGTTTGCTTGAAAATTCAGCAACTTTTTTTTCAATTTCTTTTAGACCTTTTTGAGATGAAGTTAGCGAAAAACTTTGAATTTCATTATTATTTTGTTGATTTGTTTCAATATTTATCGAAATTTGATTATTTTTGATAATTGAGTTATTAAAATTTTGCCTTAAATCAGACAAATATTTTTCAAGCTCTACATCCTTATTTAGAACTCTTTTTTGGTATGAATATCGATATTGCAAATTTACAGTAAATTTTTTAATTTTATCTCTTTGTAATTCAAATCCCACGCTGTAAATTAAATGACTTATTTTTATATTTTTAAGATTAAAATTCTTTTCAAGTTCGCCAATTTTGTTTTTGGCATACTCATTTAAAATGTTTGAGATGTTGATTTTATTATGTTTTTTTGATGTAATTGATAATGAATTTCGATCAAAAATTGACTTATCATACTCGCCGTAAATGTTAAAAATTGTTTCTTCTTTTCAATTTCTGAATTTAGATTCATTTAAATAAAATTGTCAATTTCGACAATTTTCAAGTTGACTGCAATATTCAGGTGCAAAATTTTCATCTATTATTTCAGGTCTTGAGCCTGGTTTGTAAAATTTTTCTTTGATCTCTCGATCAAATCAATATGAATTTAGTTTTCTTATTTCACTTTTTGAGTTAATTTGTTTATCTTTTACTCATTCAAAACTAAATGAATCAGGTTGTCTTTCAATTTCTAAGTCAAATTGAGCACTAAAATTTGCAAATTCAGATTTTGTTTCATAATTATCATAATTATTTAATTTAAAATAAGTTGTGTTTTGGTAACCTGCTGACAAAAAAAGCGCAGGAACAAGGCCAGAAATTAAAAAAAATGGTATTTTTTTGCTCATTAATCTCCTTTGTTAATTAGTTTATCTCCTTTATCGAAAAATAATTTTTTTTCGGCATTGTTAAAATAACCTGAACAAATATATCGATCATTTAAATTTGCAGAAAAAATGAACTCGCCTATTTGGGCCAGCGCAATAAATTTTTTTTCTTCATCAGTAAGTCCGCCCGAAGATGAAAAAAGTTTGTCTACTTTATTTATATCGTTACTTTTTAAGTTAAAAAAGAAAGCATATTGGCAGTTTTCAATAATAGCTTCACTTTTTCGAGCAGCTTCCCCACTAATTGCAAAATCGCCGGGATTTTGTGTTGTTATTATCAAACCACCATTGTATTTACGAATAGTTTTAGCAATTTTAAACAAAAAATCTAGCGAGATTGTGTTTGATTCATCAATAAATCGGTGTGCTTCATCAACAATTAGGGTAATTTTTTTATTTTTGTAAAAATTTGTAGCAATTTTCCCTTCTATAAAGGACAGAATTAGAAAAAATGCTGCTTGGTAAATACGTTTTTCAAGATGCATCAATGTTGAAACATTAAATATTACAAGACCATTTTCAATATTAAAATTAGAATTTTGCCCATTAAAAAGTCTATTAAGTTTCCCGTATTTACTAAATTCGTACTCCAAAGTTGATGAGACAATCATTTTTTCATGCTGACTGATGTAGGAAAAATTCATTAATTTGTAATTAGCAATTAAGTCATCAATAGTTGGAAATTCATGTGGCTCAAGAAGGCTAACATCATTAAAAAGTGTATAAAAGTTCTTATTTTTATAAATTTCATTAACACATTCAATGATTGACATTAGCATTTTGTGGTCTAAATTTGGAAGCAAAATACCGAAAAAGCGCTCTAAATTTTGCAGGTGAAGCGAAATAGTTTCTGCATTGTTATAAATATTTGCATCAATAATTTTTGACTGAGGATTAAAAACTTTTTGAATTTGTAAAGGGTTAAAAATTGTTGATGATCCACTGGCAAAATTAATTGTATTTGCTTTTAGTTCTTCGCCTATTTTCCAATATTCGTTTTGTGGATCTAAAATAATCACTGAATTTCCGACAGCTTTATTATAAGTTAGTAATTTTTTTGTCAATGTTGACTTACCAGCGCCAGAAGTTCCTAAAATGAAACAATTTGAATTTTTTCGATCTTGATTTTGTAAAAAAAGATCGAAAAAAATAGGAGTATAATCAGTTTTACTAATCCCAATTATATTATAATTTCCGTCATTAAAATTTCGAGATGTAAAAGGAATTCCAAATGCAACATTACTTGCTTGCATTTCAATTTCTTCCTTTAAAAGGTTGCTAAAACGGAAAAAAAGTGAAGCAAAACCTTGCAATTGACGGTATTTTAGTGGATTTATTGTTCCGCCAATATTCCTTAAATTATTTCGATTTTTACTTTCAATTTCTTTAAGTTGAGATTTTGTCTCCCCCCAATTCAAAAAAATGAATGTCGAATAAAATATTTCTTCATTTGAAGAGCCAGCGATGTTAATTATTTCTTCAAGAGCTGCTCGCTCTGTAGCAGTTTTAGATTTTTGGACAACATTTTTTTGGTCATTCAAATTAGATTCTAAATTTTTTGCACCTCGATTAAAACTTGTTTCTTTTTCAGCGCTTGTTAGTCGATTTAAATGCCAAACAACGCTGCTATTTGTTGAAAAAAGTTGAGCCGCTCACCCAAGAGGAAGATTGAAAGGATATTCATTAATTGTTTGGACTGAAAAATAAATGTCATTAATTTTAAAATATTCTGGATGTCACTCAATTCTGTCTTGTGCCAAATATTTGCTAATATCATCACCTTCTCGAATTTTTTTATATTCCTGATCACTTAGAAAATCACTAAAATTGATTATTTTCAAATTTAGATCAAGTAAATCTCTAAGTGTGCAAGTTTTAGCGCGAAAACCTGTTGATGAAATGTTCGATCTGAGCAAATTAAGTTGCTGAAGCAAACTAACATCATTTTTTTCATAAATAATAATAAAATAGCGATGATGCAGATAAGTGTCAAAATTTGCAATATCATTTTTGTAAAATTGGCAAAAATTCTCGTTCAAATTAGCTTTACATTCTTCCTGATTTTGTAAAAAAAATAGTTTATTTTTTGTTAAATCATTAGGATGAGCAATTTTTACAATCGAAATTCGACTATTAACAGCATTAAGACTTGTTGTAAATTGTTCAAGAATTTGTTCAATTTTTTGACTTCCAATGCTAAAAATATCTTGACCATAAATTTCGATTCCAGCTATAAAACCGCCTGAAATTTTAATAAAATCCTGTTTAGCGCGACTATATGGCAATAAATTTCGTGTATTTGCGCTTGTAGAGGAAATTTTGCTATAAACTTTAGGTCTTGCAAGATAAAGAGCGATATACCAGATAATTTTATAACCTTTTAGTCCCCAATTTTTGTAGTATTTTATTAATGGAACTGTTCAAACTAGAAAAAAGGCAGTAGAAATTAACATTTTTACCAAAATAAATAAATTTTCAGGCAGTGCAAAACTAATAGAGGCAGAAACTAAAAACAAAACTATAATTATTGGAATGTCAATTAGCGTAATGTGTCGAAAAATTTGGATTTGAACGTTTTTAATTCGTTTATTTTGTAATTTCATAATTTACCTTCCAAAATACAAAATGTTTGTATTAATTGTTTTACTTATCTTTTTCTTGTTTTTCAGCGCTATTAGAGCTTGACTTATCTGATTGTTCCTCAATTTGTTGATCTTTTTTAGTCATATTTTCGCTTAATTCATCTTTAACTGGTTTTAAATTTTGCTTAGATTCAGCAGTTTTTAATTCAGAATTTAAAATTATTTCAGTATTATTTTGGGCTTGACTGTCAACATTAATTTCGGCTTTTTTGCTTCTAGTTCGTGTTTTTTTCGGCACTAAATTGTCAATTTTTTCATCATTTTGTTCAATTTGTGCACCAACTTTTTCAATGGTTTTTGCGTTTTCTTCATTAGCTATGGAAGATTTTTCAGCTGAAGTTGCAGAAGCGCCGCTACTTTTTTCACTAGTATTCACTTTTTTTGCCTTTTCTTTTGTGTCACTAGTTTTTTCATCTAATTTTGAATCAGATTTTTCAATTTTTACCTTTTTTTCTTTAGATTCACTTGCTTTTTCTGCTTTAGTTTCTTTCTTTTTTACTGCTTTTTTAACTTTTTTAGTCTCTTTTTCAGAGGTTGTATCTTTTGTTTTAGAAGATTTTCTTCGTGTTTTTTTAGTCTCTTCTTCGGGTCACTCACCTCAAAATCTAGCTCAAAAACCTTGTTTTTTTGTAGGTTTTTCTACTATTTCTGGATTTTCAGTTTGCTGTTTTTCATCAGATTTATTTTCAGAATCCTCTTTTTGATCTGAATTTGGCGCAATTTCAACATCATTTTTTTCAATTTTTGGCTGTTTTTCAGCACTAGATTCAGTTTTAGATTGACTTAATGAATCAGTTTGTTCTAGTTTATCTTCAGAAGTTGGGCTTTTCTCAGTCAATAATGAATCATTTTGATTTATTTTTGCTGCTTCCTCGATTTTATCTTGAGATGATAGGTTTTCTGCTGTTTTTTCAATACTTGAGCGCGTATTTTTTGGCTTTTTATCTAAATTTTGACTTGAATCGCCTCTTTTAAATTTTGAGAATAAATTATTAATTTTTTTGCTAAAAAAATTTTTTAATCCTGTTTGTTGCCCATTTAAAGCCCGATTAGCTCTGTAATTTCGTCACTTTTTAATCAAAGGTCTAGCTTGAGTCGCAGCAAAAGCAACTCCAGACGCGACTCCCACCAGATTCATCGCATTTCTTCAAGGACTTTGTTTTTGGCTTGGAAGAATCGAATTATCTATAATATCAAAAGGTTTTTTCTGATTCCATTTTGAAGGCAAACCTGTTAAATCAGTAGCATTTTTGTGATTATTTTGGTTTAATTTAAACATTGTCCCGGCGGCTCCAGCAAGAGCAACTCCTCCAACTTTTAAAGTAGAGGAGGCCAATCTTTGGTGGTGTTCAACAGCTCCGGCCTGTCCATAATTAGCCGCAATTTGGCGAGTAAAAGTAGAAATTGCCAGCCCGCCCCCAATTATAAAAGATATTTTTAGCAAAAAACGGAAGATAAATATCCCTTTTGCTCCTTCAAAATCAATGGAATCTGCAATTTTATAGGTTGAAGCTACTCAAATTAAGAACAAATTAAAACTGACTTGGTAAATAATAATTACTGCAAATTGCCCAAAAAATGTTCTTGTTCAAGTTTTTAGTTTTCGTCCATCGTCCCAAATGCTACTTACTGCTCAAAGTGGCATGGTTATAAAATTCATAAAAAGTTGCGCTGATGCCGTGAATAGCGAAATAAAACTAATTCCTAAAATATAGGCAACAACAATTGAAGATGCCGAAAGTGTTATAATTAAAATTATTCCCTCACCAGATTCCATAGTAGTAAAAGTTGAATAAGATGGAACACTAAAATCTTGACTAATTGTTTGAATTTCACTGTCAGGAATTTTGTTTGATGCCGATTTTAACATTAATTCAATTAAATTTTGGTCGCCACTAATATAATTATTTATTATTGTCAAGGTTGACTGAATAGCAATTAGTAAAGCAAAAAAAATAACCGGAAAAGTAAAAATAAAAATAAAAGAGCCAACACTAACTTTTGACATTGCTGCAATTTCTGTATCTGCAGAATTACGACGAATAATTAAAAATTTGACATATCGTAAAATAAGAACAATAAAGCCCATTGAAATCGAGGCAATTGCAAAAATTCAAAAACCGATTGGAAGACTTTCGAACGAAAAAGTTTGTCTATTAAAAATTGCATGGACAATAATGTTTATGCCAATTTTTTCGAAAATATAATTAAAAAAGGCAATAACTGAAAAAGGTAAATAAACAAGTAAATACCATCCCAAAGTAAAAAATGGGTAAGTAATAATATTGATTAAACCACTAAAAAGTCAACCAAACATTACCCTTTAGCTCCGCCAGTTGCAGCTGAACTTGCAACAGAGATTATTACTGTTGATAATCCAAGGGCAACTAGAATGATTACAAATCCAATTGAAGACCAAATTAGTGCTTTTTTTCACTTATCCCGCTTTTCAACATCGTGGGTAATTGCAAGCATTGTTGCAAAAAAAACAATTGCAGCAACTAAAATCCCACCAACAACGGGCATTCCTATTTGAGTCAGATATTTTATTCAATTTTGCAACGTAGTTGCAAGAGTCGATAACTCGCCTCCAACTTTGGTGTCTTGAAATAAACTTAAAAAATACATTATTTTTCACCCATTCCTATTTTGTAATGCACATCTTTGATTTCGGTTATCCAATTTGCTCCTTGATAAATTAAGTCAAAATTACCTTTAAAATCAATTAGATTTTCATAATCATCATCATAAAAGCAATAAATTTCCTTACCAAGATCGAGAAAATAATTAACTAGATTTTGTGATCCACCTTTTTGCCGAAGTGAATAAACCACTAAAAAATTACTAAGGGCAGCAACTAATCGATTCCGTTGGATTAGTCGTTTTTTATTAATGTTAACCCCCTTAGGGTATTCAGAAATTATCAATAATTTATCGTAATCTTTAAAATTATCAAACATTCAAGGATTTTCAACACCATTTACTGAAACGCCAATAATTGGTATTTCATGTAAACGGAAAAATTCCATTACTTTTTGTTCTACTCCTTTATATCCATTTGTTACTAAAACGTGTCTTTTTATTATTTGATCAAGTGAACGATTAAAAAAATTTTGAATTTGGGGGATGTAATTTTCACCAATTAGTGAAGCTTTTGGTTGCAAGTCGCTTAAAACTTCAATATTGCCACTATAAAATATCACATATGGTGGGTTTTTAAGAATCCGTAAGGATTCAGGGTAATTTTTATCTGTAATTGTAATTGCCCTAACCTCCCCTGAGTTAATTAATTGTTCAATTTCTTCTATTTGGTCATCTGTTACCTCTTCATTTTGTTGAATTGCCTTTTGGATTGAGTAATAATTTCCTTTATATTTGATTGCATAATGGATTAATTTTTTATTCATACGTCCTCCTTCTGCTCTAAATTAAGAAAAAAGCCCATGAAAACGTTAAAAAAAACTTTTTAGCTAAAAAGTCTTTTTATTGTCCTTTTTTAGTTAATAAGCCTAAATCCGGCTTAATTTATTGTCTTTATTTTTTTTCCTGAGTTTGGCAGTTTAATGGCAAAAATTCACTTTTTAGTGAATACAAATACGAAAAAATATCGGTAAATCCGTGTTTTTACCTAAAATCTTAATTTTTATTATTTTGAAATTAACCTTTTGCAAAAAAAAGAAAAAAATGCTTGGTCTAAGAAAAAATTATGTTATAATAGCCACCACTAAGAATAATTAATAAATTTGATATTGAATTAAGGGGGAATTAATTATGTTTTTTGCAATGAAAAAATCAGAAAATGCGAATTTTCCGTTATGTTTTTAGACATGATGGGATGCCTTAAATTTAACCGTTTAGAAATCTTTATAAATTTAGGGCTTTTAATTATTGTTCTTTCAAAACTTCACATATTTTTTTAGGCTCAATGTAAATAAAAACGAGTTTTCTATTTGCATTTAGTTTAAATAGTAGTTGTATTTTTTATAGTTTTTGCCAGTGTTTTTAAACTAAAAAAGCAGTGTTTAAAAATTTCATAATTTTGCATTTTAAGTCAAAATTTTAGCTTTTTTAGCCAGTAAACTTAAATCCAACTGAATTTATTGTCTGTATTTTTCTCGAAAATTTTCAGAATTTATACAAGCTAAAACATAAAAAAAGCTATGAATTCATAGCTTTTTTTATGTTTTGATGGTCTTTAAACCAATATTAACTAACTACTTTTCTCAATTTTCTCTTTTTTAGTCAAGAATTTAAAAATTTAACGATATACCCAATTAACATTGCAGCAACGTAACTTATTAAAGGTATAAACTGCTCAAAAACTACTTCTTCAGAACTAATAAATGGTAATTGTGAAACAATAAGGGTAAATAAAATAACAACCATACCTAAAATGTAAATTACAATTTCTCAAATTGGTATTTGTTCGCTTTTTCGTCATTTTCAAATTAAAACTGTAAAAAGTGTGAGAAAATACTGAATTAAAAAGGAGATATTTCCTGCCTTTAAAATTGTACCAAAGGTGTCTGTAACACCGGCAATTCTAGGGATAATTGTAAAAATTATACTTGAACTAATTGCCAACGAAACTGAAAGATAAATAGCATATTGGTATTCGTTGTGCTTATTTTTTTTGGCAAAAACTGATGGTAAAAAACCGTCTTCAGCAAGTGGGGCAATATATCTTGCATAAGGTTGGACTGATCCCATTGTCGCTGACATTCGATTAAAGAATAATCCGATTGTAAAAAGTGATACTCCTGATGCACCTCAAAGAGTTTCGTAGACTTTTTCAAGTCCAAAGTTTGAAAGATATTCTTTACCAAGTCCTAAAAAAATTATATAAAATAAAAAATAGGCAGAAATTACTATAAGAAAAATTAGAATTATTACTTTTTTAAACCGTTTTGTTTCGACACTTTGTGAAATTGTTGCTAATGATTCAAAACCACCATAGGAATAAATAAATGATAAAATTGTTCCAGCGAATAATGTAACACTAAAAGGTTCAATTTCGCTAAAACTATGTCCATATGTATTTGATTGAATAATTAAATAAATAATTAAACCAAAACCAATAAGAAGTGTTGCCCATTTAAAAATAGCAGTAAAAAAAATTATTTGTTTTGAGAGCTTAAACCCAAAGCTACCGGCAAGAATTAAAATTATATAAGCTACTAATGAAATAGCAACATAAACTCATTGGCGATCAGGATCAAATTGTGTTAGTAAAGTTGAAAAAAATAGCGGACTTGTTGCCGAAAAAAGCATAATTCGGGCAACTTGATTTCAACCTGTGAAAAAAACAAGTCCTTTTTTAAAGGTTTTTTTAGCATATGCATATGAACCACCAACTTCATTTTGGTATTTCTGCCCAGCTCGAGCAAAAGCAAAAATAACCGCTAAAGTAATTAAAGATGTTAGAATAAAAACAAAAACACCCCAAATTCCTTGATTAATTACTCTCGAAATAGTGGCGATGAAGCCAAATCCTACAATATAATTTAGCCCGTAAAAAATAAATTGTCGTTCTGTAAGTGAGTTTTTTGATTTCGTTTTCATTATTTTGGCCTTTAATTTTCAAAAATTGTATTAAATTGTACCATTAGAAAAAATAATTAATTAAAAAAATTTACTTGAAATTTTTTTAATTAATTTCAAGTACACCGCTAATTTTGTGAGTTTTTTCATTACCTAGCAAAAATTCACCATTAGGGGTCAAAATTTGATTGTTATTTAGTAAAACTGTTTTTAAATTTAAGGTTCAAGTAATTTTTTTACCATTTCTTTCCAAAGTCAAATCATTTATTAATTGAGTGGTAATTAAATTTGCAAGCTGAATTTGCGGGAAAAACAATCATTTATTATGTTTAACTTCAGATAATTTAATCCACTTATTATTAATTTCAGCATTAACTCTTATATATAAGTGCTCGAGTAAAAGTTTTAAAAATGCATGTTTATTAAAGTCGGATTTTAAATCTTTTTCTAATAAAGTTTTTTTGATAGCGTTTTTTAAAACATCAATTTCTAAAGTATTTTTTGATAATTCAAATTGGTAAATATTGTCTGAATTTTTAGCTAAACCTGAAAATTCAAGACTTTTATTATTCGGCAAAAACGTTTTTATCTCAGTATCTTTGTCTATTTTTCAAATTTGTAAATTAAGTTTTAATTTTCCATTTTCATCATCAGGTTGAGCGCTAACAACATCAAATCCATATTTTTCTTTTTCATCATCGGTAATTTCAGGGCTAAATTCGGCAAAAGTATCTTTAAGCCCAACTCCAAAATTCCGATTATTTAAAACATGACCAATTTGATTAAAAAATGGGTTGGATATAACATCGTTGTTTGAGTTTAGCAAGGAAAAAGCTAAAAATGAAGGAAAAATGTTTTTAAAATCATCAGGTAATTTCTTGCCTATTAAATTTATTTGCGATGTTTGTTCTTGTTCATAAAAAAGACTGACTGTTTTCGAGGATTTAATCGAGGAATTATCTTTGCGAAACAAAACTAAAAGCACGTTATTTATAGGTTTTTTTTGGTTTGATGTGCCTGTGGAAACAGCACTGGAAAAATCTAATTTAATATCATATGTATCGTTCAAATCTTGGATTGGGTCAACAAAATTTACATAAGAAAAATCTTTCTTATTAGTTTTACCACTGTGAATTATTGTTAGGGGGTTTGAACTTTGCATGTTTTTTGTAATTTGGAATGAATTAGCTAATGTTGAAAGGTAACCTTTTAATTGAGTTAATTGGACATCAGTTTCTTTTTCCTGCTTTTTTGGCTCAAAAGGCTGAGCAATTATTTTTTCTTCATCACTTGGTTTTTGTGGTGTAAAAGATGGAGTTTTTGGCTGTTCTGGATCTTTTTTATCATCTATTTTTTTAATTATACCCGATTTTTCTTTACCTTCATCAGGTTTTTTTATAATGGTGGGTGGCAAATCAGGTTTTTGACTAATCACTGAACTCTTATTTTTTTCGTGATTTTCATCCTTATCAATTTGGTGGTCTTTTTTAATTTCAGTAGTTGATGGATTTTGATCTGGATTTGACGGTTGAGATGGTTGAGACGGATTTGACGGTTGAGATGGATTTGATGGTTGAGTTGGTGGTTCAATTTTTGGCGAATCATCAATATTTTTATTTATTTTACCAGGAGGATTTTTTATTTCAGGTACATTGGACTTAACTGAACAACTTGATAAAAATAAAAAAATTACTGAAAAAAATAAAAAGCTTATTTTTGATTTTCTTAGTAATTTCATGATTTAAAATTTTACAATATTATTATTAAAAATAATACTTTTTCTTATTTTTGTTTTAAATAAAATTTAGTCAAAGTATTTTAAAAGGTGTTCTAGATTATTGCTTTTTAATTCATTTTTAGGAATAAATTTAAGGGCAGCCGAATTAATGCAATAACGTCTTCCTCCCTGATCTTTAGGTCCATCATTAAAAACGTGACCTAAATGGGAATCAGCATTTTTTGAGCGAACCTCAACTCTAGTCATTGAGTGGCTAAAATCAAGAACTTCAACAATCGAGTCCTCGTTTAAAGGTTTTCAAAAAGATGGTCAACCAGATCCTGAATTATACTTAGTTGAAGATAAAAAAAGTGGAGTTCCGTCGATAATATCAACATAAACACCTTCTTCGTAATTATCGTTATAAAGATTATCAAAAGGTGGTTCTGTAAAATTTTCTTGGGTAACTTTGTATTGTAATTCGTTCAAATGATCAAGTTTTTTCTTGTTGTTTTCCATGTTTTCTCCAAAATAAAGTTTAATTTACAAATTATACCATTTTTAAAATTATTTTTTAAAAATCTATTTAAAATATAAAAAATTAGTACTTTTTATTAAAATTTTAAAAAAAGCGTTATTTTAAGCCAATGTGCAAAAATGCAAAGACTTTGATCAACAAAACAATTTTATTACAATACTAAAAATTTATGTAAAAAATTGATCAAATCATCTAGCCTCATTTAAGGTCAAAAATAACCAATTTTAAAAGTAACTATCAAATTTTGCTAAGAAATGTTGTAAAAAAATTTGGATTTATAGCTTTATTATATTAATAAAATCAATATGTCAACTTTTATTTGGTTCAGAATGACCAAATTTATAGTAAAAACTTAGACTTTTACTAACTAAAAAGTCTAAGGATTTTACATTTTTTAATAGTTTTTGCTCAAAATACTAGGCTAAATTTGACCCAACAGCCCGTAAATTTTGCCAAAAATTTAAAGTAAAATATCTAAACAAACCACCAAAAACTATAAAACCAAAAAATTAGCTAAGATAATTTTTATGATTTTGGATTAATCTTGACTGTATATAAGCCGTCTTTTTGTAATTTTTTCTTAAAATCCTCGCGAATATTGCCATTAAATCCATCAAGATAAGTAGACTGACCCTCCATTAATGAAATTGCATTTGAAAAAGTGTTGCTTTCTGAGTCAGTTGAATAGGAATAATTTATACCAATTAAATTAAAACTTGAATCAATAGCCATCGATCCTGAAGATCCAGGGCCAAGAGCGTCTAATTTATTTTTAGAATTTACTTTTGTGTACAAATTTGAATGCTGATTTAAAACCATTTTTAGCATTCCGTGTTTTAAATTGTCAAGAAATGGCTTTTGGTAATTTTTTCACTTTTCGTGTTTAGAATTTCAGTCTTTATTTTCAGCATCATTATAAGGGGTTCAAAGTCCATGAAAAAGACTATCATTAATTACACGTGATCGGGTGTTGATTATTCCGCCTGTTGATTTATTAGATTTAAAATTTACACCTTTATCTCAATCACCATTTTCATTGTCTTTAGTAGCAACTGGATATCCGCCATAAAATTGTGTTTTTATTGGACTAAATTTTTCATTGCGACCTAGGCCAATATGCCACTCTTTTTCAATACCAGAATCAATCGCTTTTTTTAATTCAGGTAAAATATGTCCTAAATCAGTTTTTTTAATTTTCAGTCTTAGAATAACAAAGTCTGAACCGCCATTTTTGGTTGTTCCAACTCGAGTGGACTCATTATAATTATCTAAATATTTATAGCCAACATCGACATCATGACCCATTATTCCGTCAACTTTGTACCGCGGAGTGTAATATGGAGCGCTTAAATAACTATCATAGGCATCAAAAACAGGGTATTCTTTAATTTTTGGGTATGTATTTTCATATTTATTGTCAGAAATTAAATTACTTGAACGGGCTGCGGTAAAAAAAGGCCTTGATTTATCAGCATTTTTTATATCTTGCTCAGAAATGAATTTATAGCTTTGGTCAACAAAGCCAGCATTTCATTTTTTTGATTTTTCGCTTTGATTATTTACATCAAAAAAATACATGCTCTTGTCAAAAATTTGTGCCATATTCCAAACATGGATGTTTGTTCCAACTAAAAGTTCATAACTATCAGAATTAGTATCATTATTTGTTATTCTATCTAAAACTCAAGCAGTACCGTATTCTTTAAAAGCATGAGTACCATAATCATTTCAAATATAAGGATTTTGAAAATATTTATATCCGTAAACTCCAAGACTAAATGAGCGATCATAAATGAACTTTTCATAGTCAACATCTTTTTTTAAATCAGCATTAGTTGAACTTGATTTTCAAATTTGTTTTTTGCCATCAGCACTTTCAAACAAAATGCTAATTTCGCCTTTTTTGTCATCAAAATTAGCACTAACTTTTTTTAAATTAGGAATTTTAAAAATTTTGCCAATTTCTTCGATTTTCATGTAATAAAATAACTGACTTAAATTAGATGGCAAAAAACCAAAAGGATTTTTCTTTACAATTTCTGTCAGATTTTCAGAATTACTTGAAGCCCCAGAAGATTGAGTCTCAGAAAACTTTGGAAGATATACTTGTTCAGCCATTCCATTATAGGAAATACCACGATTATAAAACATCAATTTTTCATCATTGTTTTTACCAAAATCGCCGTAATGACCGACATTTTTTGCTAATTCTCAAAATCTTTTATTTCTATTTGGATCATTTGGATCAAGAAAATTAATTGGCTGATTATTATCACCATTGTACAAAAAAGTGTATAAATTATGCACTCCAGTTTGATATTTTGGTGTATTTTGAATAATTTGCATCACTGAATGTTTTAATAAAAAATCTTGGTCAAAATAATGATCATCTTTAAAATATTCAGGATTTTGTGATTTGTTGTAAATTCTATTTGTATATTTTAACTTTGGAGTTGTTTCAAAAAGTGGGTTATAAGCTTTTGTATTGTAATTTACACTTTGAAATTGGTTTGAGTTTATTCTATTAATAGGGGAATTATTAATTGGAACATCACTGATTTTTGGACTAGTATTATTTATAATTTGTGATTTTGGTTTTTCTTGAGGTCTAATAATTCTTGTAATTTCAGGTTTACTAGAGCTAGGTGGTTTTAAAATTTTTTGTCTTTTAATATTAGACAAATTAGGTTGAGAACTAGGGTTTTTTTCAACTTTTTTTGGCTCTTCTTCTTCAACTGGTTTTTGAACTTTATCTAAATTTTGTTCCTGTATTTTGTCTTTTACTTTTAAAAACGAAGTAAAAACAAACTCTTTTGGTATTGAAAGCTGCTTTTTAGTATCAACGAGCAAAACACTAACTGTTAACAAATTTTGTTCAAAATTTTTATTTAAATTCAATTTTTCCAAACTGTATTTTTTGCTGTCATATTCAAAGTTAATGTTTTTCCAATCGACATCATCAAGACTGGTTTGTTGTTGGTTTTCAATTTTTGCATGAACTTTCGGACTAATTTGTTCTTTAGAACCCAATTTATCGCTATTTACATTGCATGCTGAAAATAAAATTATGGATAAAGACCCTAAAAACAAATTAGAAAAAATAAGTTTACTAAGTTTTTTCATAAACCAAACCATTTCGTTTTTTAAAAACTTAAATTCAAATCTTAAACATTTTTATTAAGTTTTGGTGATTAAATTATAGCATAAAAAAGACTAAATTTTAAGCAAAACCATTTATCTGATTCCCAATTTTGAAGCATAATTAAAAAAAATTAATAAAAAAAATGACAAATCAATCAAAAAAAATTAATTTGTGGTATAATTATATTTTATAACTAAAATATTTTAGAAATTACTTTTTGCTTAAAAATAAATTTCATTTTAATAGAATTAACTAATTTTAGATCTTTAAACCTAAATACTATAAATAAGTTTTAATGAAAAAATGGCTGAAAAAATCATTAAAGGGATAGTTGTCGAAAGATTTGACTTTAGGGATTTTGATTTAATAGTTAAATTAGTAACAAATTTTGGCATTCTTAAGATGGTTGCTCTCGGTGTACGTCGCCCAACTAGCAAAAATATTTATATATTAAATCCCGGCTGCCTTGGTGAGTTTGAAATTTTTTTGGCCAAAAATCCTAATAAATTATCCAAACTAAAAAAGGGTGAATGCCTTGTTCGTCTAGATTTAACTAACGAAAATATTTATAAGTTTTGAAAAATAATTTATCAACTTAGTTATGAAAATAATTATGATTCTAAAATTTTCGATATTTTTCAAAGTGCCTTTTCCAAAATAAACGACAAAAATGTAAATGCAATAATAGTATATGTAATTATCAACTGAATTAAAATTAACGGTTGAATTGGCAATTTAACTAGTTGTAAAGTTTGCAAAACGAATAAAAGGCTTGTAAATTTTGATTTTTATGGCGGAATGGAATGTATCTATCACCGCACTTTAAAACCTTTTTTTAGATTTAATGTTAAGGAATTGGAAATTTTGTATTGAGCCAATTTTTCACTTGATGAGTATTTAGAAAAAATTAATTTTGACCATGTTTATTCTATTTTTGAAATTTTAAAGATGTTTTTAAGAAAAAATTCATATATTATTTTTTAAATTTTTTGGTATAATCTTATAAATATTTATGATTAGAATAATTTCTGGTAATTATAGGCGTGCTGTAATAAAAAATCCTGAATTTTCAGTAGTTAGACCAATGTCTGATCGTTGTCGTGAGTCGATTTTTTCACAGTTGCAATTTGAAATTCCAAATTCAAAAGTTTTAGATCTGTTTGCTGGAACAGGTGCAATAGGTCTTGAAGCGGCTTCTCGTGGTGCAAAAAAAGTTGTAGCTTCTGAATTAAATCAGCAGGCATACAAAAATATTGTTGATTTTTGCAAAAAATATAACGTAGAAAAATACGAAATATTTAATAAAAACGCAATATTTTTGCTTAACGATCTTATTGGGCAAAAGTTTGATTTTATTTTTTTGGATCCACCTCATGCTGAAGAAGAAATTACCAAAAAATGTTTTTTAAAAATTGCAAGAAATAATTTATTAGAAGAATCTGGAATTATAATTTACAAAACTAATTTAGGTTCTAAATTAATTCCCAATTTTTTTTCAATTGAAAAAACAAAAAAATACGCTAAAAATACTGTTTTTTTCCTAAGATTTAATAATGAAGCAAAAGATGAATAAACTAATTGTAATTTCCGGTCCTTCAGGTGTTGGCAAAGGGACAATTGAGTCAATTTTATTAAAAAATAACAAATTGCCTATAAAACTTGCAATTTCGGCAACAACCAGGCCAAAACGCGTTAATGAAATTGACGGAGTGAGTTATTTTTTTTTAGACCACGCAACTTTTAAAGAAAAAATCAAAAATAACGAATTTATTGAGTGAAGTTGTCATCTTGATAATTACTATGGAACTCTAGAGTCACAAATTCAATATATTCAAGATCAAAATTTTATTCCGTTATTAGAAATTGACACAAATGGTGCTAAAAATATTATTGAAAACTATAAGAAAAATAACCAATTAGATAAAATTTTAACTATTTTTATTTTACCTCCCTCGCTTGAAGTTCTGAAAAATAGAATTGAAAATAGACTCACAGAGACATCAAGCCAAATCGATCTTCGACTTAAAAAGGCTGAATCTGAAATTAAAATTAAGGATTTATTCAAGTTTCAAGTTGTAAATGACAATTTGAAACAATGTGTCGATGAAATTGAAAAAATTATAACAACAGAAATAAAAGAGCTGTAGATGAAGGGACAAATTGTTAGAGTTATAGCGGGTTTTTATGATGTTTTTGAACCATCAACCCAAAAACTCTATCCACTTTTGAGAGGATCTGGATCACTTAGACAAAAACAAATATCTCCTTTAGTTGGAGATTTTGTTGAGTTTGATCCTAGTGGATTTATTAAAGAAATTTTTCCAAGAAAAAACTGACTAAAACGTCCAAAAGTTGCTAATATAGACCAGGCGCTTATTTTTGTTTCCCTCAAGGAACCTAATTTTTCGCCTTTATTGCTTGACACTTTTTTGTTAATGATTGAATTTAAAAATATTAGTCCAATTTTGATAGTTACCAAAGTTGATCTTGAACCAAATTATGAAAATTTGTTGCTTGATTATCAAAAAATGGGATATTCTATTTTTTTTATTAATAATAATGAAAAAAAAATTCCTAGCGATTTGCAAGAAAAAATTAAAAATAAACTTAATTTTGTTATCGGACAAAGCGGAGTTGGAAAAACAAGTTTTATTAATAATTTGTTTGGCACACAATTCCAGGTTCAGCAAATTTCTTTTTCATTAAATCGCGGAAAACACACCACGCGTGTGGTTCAAATTATAAGAAATGGAGACTTTCAGATAGTAGATACGCCTGGATTTTCTAGTTTTAATTATGATGAAATTCCCAAAGATCAAATTAAAAGTTCATTTGAAATTTTTCGCCAGTTTTTGCCTAAATGCAAATTTAGAACATGCTTTCATTTTCATGAGCCAATAGAAAACTGTGCAGTAAAAAATGCTGTAAAACACGGCATAATTTCAGAAACTAGGTATAAAAATTATCTCTATCTTTTAGAAAAATATGAAAAAAAAGATTATTAGTCCCTCACTTTTGAATGTTAGTAAAAATAACCGTCTAAAATTAGTTAGAACTTTTTTGAATCTTGGAATAAAATGATTTCATTTTGATTTTATGGACGGTAAATTTGTTGAAAATACAGCAATTTCGCTTTCAGAAATTAAAAAAATTGTCACTAAATCAAAAAAGTTTATTTGTGATGCTCATTTAATGTCAAGTGATCCTGAAAGTCAAATTGAAGAACTAATTGGCTATGTTGATTTTGTGACAATTCACTTTGAAAGTAAAAATTATGACGAAATTCATAGGATAATTTTAAAATATTCTGAAAAAATTAAAATAGGACTTGCAATAAAACCTTCGACAAAAATTGAAGAAATTTTAGACTTATTACCCAAAATAGATCTGATTTTGGTAATGTCAGTTGAACCTGGAAAAGGCGGGCAGGATTTTATCCAAGAAACATACCAAAAAATTAGCAACTTATCCAAAATAATTCGTGAGTCAAATTACAACATTTTAATTCAAGTTGACGGTGGAATTAAAGATTACAATGCAAAAAAAGTCTTTGAATCAGGAGCTGATGTAATTGTTGTAGGCACTTTTTTGGCCCAAAAACCAAATAAAACAAAAATCCAAAAGTTATTAAATTAACACTAAAATAACAAGTAAAAATTACTATTTAAGCATTTGTTAAATTCATAGTTTGTGATATAATTTTTAGCATGTTATTATTTTTGATTTTACTTAGCAAATAATACATTCAATAAATTTAAACTATAAATACAAATTCGAGGTGTTTTATGTCAAAAATTACAAGAATTTTTGCAAGAGAAATTCTTGATTCACGGGGAAATCCAACAATTCAAGTTGAGGTTCACACCCAAGCGGGCGGTTTTGGGTCTGCAATTGTTCCATCAGGAGCTTCAACTGGATCAAGAGAAGCGCTTGAATTGCGTGATTCAAATACAGAATATGCTTATAATTGATTCGGTCAAAAAGGTGTAATGACCGCAGTTAATAATGTAAATAATATTATTGGTCCTGAAATTATTGGTCTTTGTGTTAAAAATCAAAGACTTATTGATCAAAAAATGATCGATTTAGACGGAACTCCAAACAAAGAAAGACTTGGTGCAAATGCTATTTTAGGTGTTTCTTTAGCAGTTGCAAAAGCAGCCGCAAGTGAGTTGAGACTTCCGCTTTTTCGTTATTTAGGTGGTCCAAACCCAACTTTAATGCCAGTTCCAATGCTTAATGTGATAAATGGAGGTGAGCATGCTTCAAATACACTTGATTTTCAAGAGTTTATGATTATGCCACTCGGTTTTTCAACATTTAGAAAAGCTTTGCAAGCATCAAATAAAGTATTTCACACTTTAGCAAAACTTCTTAAAAAATCAGGATTTGGAACCCAAGTTGGTGATGAAGGTGGATTTGCTCCTAATTTAACTTCTCACGAGCATGCGCTTGATTTTTTAGTTGAAGCAATCAAGGAAGCGGGATTTAATCCGGCTGTTGATGGTGAAAATGCCATTGCAATTTCAATCGATGCTGCCGCTAGTGAATTTTATGATGGCCAAAAATATGTCTTTAAAAAATTAAAAGCAGCTTCTGGTGATCAAGAAAGTCACCAAAAATATGAATTTACATCAGAAGAATTGCTTGATTATTACGGACAACTTTTTGAAAAATATCCAATCATTTCAGTCGAAGACGGCTTTGCTGAATCAGACTGAGACGGATTTATTGCTTTTACCAAAAGATTTGGACAAACACACCAAATTGTTGGTGACGATTTAACTGTTACAAATGTACAAATTTTAAAAGAAGCTATCAAAACAAAGGCAATTAATTCCATTTTAATTAAATTAAATCAAATTGGAACTTTAACTGAAACACTTGATGCAATTCAACTTGCACAAAAATCAGGATTGACCGCTGTTATTTCACACCGTTCTGGTGAATCTGAAGATACTACAATTTCTGATCTTGCAATCGCAGTTTCATCTGGTCAAATCAAAACAGGATCACTTTCAAGAACTGACCGAATTGCCAAATATAATCGACTTCTAGTAATTGAAGAGTTTTTAGACACATATTCAAAAAGCGAATATACTGGAAGAGATGTTTTTTACAATCTAAAAAAATAATTTATTAAAATATGGATATTCGTTTAATTTTAAACAACAAATCTTTTGTTGAAAAAAAATTATCAGACCGTGGTTTTGATATTTCTATAATTGCGGACTTGTATGAAAAAGCCCAAAAACGTAACTTTTTGCGTCAGGAAATTGATGAATTATTAGCACAAAAAAATAAAACTAGCAAACAAATTGGACTTTATGTCCGTGAAAATAAAGACTCTGAAGATTTGAAAAACCAAGTAACTCAACTTAAAGATAAACTTGCAAATTTAGAAACAGAGTGACAAAAACTTGATGACTGAGTTAGTCAAAAAATTCTTGAAGTGCCAAATCTTCCTGATGATTCAGTTCCTTTTGGAAATTCTGAACTTGATAATCAAGTTATTTATCACTGAGGTCAACCAAAAAAAGTCGATCCTAAAATCAAGCCTCACTATGAATTTGGTAAATCTAAAGACATTTTAGATTTTAAACGAGCTGTAAAAATTTCAGGAAATCGCTTTGTAATTTATAAAAAATTAGCGGCTAAATTAGTTCGGGCTTTGATAAATTTTATGATTGATACTCATGTAAATTCAGGTTATGAGGAAATTGTTCCAAACACTTTAGTTCTTGAAAATTCGCTATATGGAACAGGGCAACTTCCGAAATTTTCAGAAGATTTGTATTCTTTAAAAAATTCTGATCTTTGACTAATTCCGACAGCCGAAGTTCCTTTAACAAATTATTATCAAGACGAAATTATTGACTTAGAAAAACCAATTTCGCTTGTTGGTTATAGCAAGTGTTATCGATCTGAGGCTGGGAGTGGTGGCAAAGACACAAGAGGTTTGATCCGACTTCACGAATTTCATAAAGTTGAACTTGTTAAAATAACAAATGAAGTTGATGGAATGAAAGAGTTTGACAATGTTGTTCAAGATGCTGCTAAAATTTTGAAATTACTAAACATTCCTTATCGTGCTGTGCTTTTGTGTACTGGTGATCTTGGTTTTTCAAGTAAAAAAACTATTGATTTAGAAGCATGACTTCCATCAGAACAGACATACCGTGAAGTTTCATCAATTAGTTATTGTGGAGATTTTCAAGCTAGAAGAGCAAAAATTCGTTATCGTGATGAAAAAAATAACGTTTATGCACACACAATTAATGGATCTGGCCTTGCAATTGATAGAATTGTCGCGATTTTACTCGAACAAAATCAAAACCCTGATGGTAGTTGAACAATACCAGAAGTTTTAAAACCTTATTTTAATTAAATTTTATATATAAATTTTTAATGAATAGAATTGTACCGTAGATTTTTTATGGTACAATTCTATTTTATTTAATTTAATGAGGAGGAATAATGAAAAAATTATTGGTAGTTTTGCTTGATAAATTTCAGGACATAGAGTTTACAACTTTTCTTTCTTTAATAAAAAAGGCCGATATATACAATAAAATTGAATTTTATAATCCTGAAAACAAAATAGTTACAGGACAATTTGGAGTTGTTCAAATTGAGGCCAAAAATCATTGAAAATCTAATGAATTTGATGCAATTTTTATACCAGGAGGAGTTGCAGCGCAATATCTTCGAACTTGTGAGCCAGCAATCAAATTAATCGGTGATTTTTTTGCCCAAAACAAAGATGTTTTTGCAATTTGTGATGCGCCAAATGCTATTTTTGAGCGTAATTTAGCGCCAAATTATGAATTTAGTTCATACCCTGATGAAACAAATTCAAACATACCAACAAGAAAAAACGATTTAGTTACAGTTGATAGAAATTATATTTCAGCCAGAAATGCCTCATCTTCAGCTGAATTTGCATTTAAAGTTATTGAAAAAATAGCTTCAAAAGAAATTGCTGAAAAAATAAGAGACGGATTTCAAGCTTAAATTTCTAGAATTTCCCGAGTTTTCCATTTTGATAAGATAATCTTAAAAAGTGTCCTGGTTTAGTTTTGGGCACTTTTTTAACTATTTGGCAAAAGTTAATTACCTATTTTAAGACACTGGTAAAAATCAATTTATGATAAAACAACAAAAATCATAAAAAAAATACAACTACTATTTAAACTCAATGTAAATAGAAAACTCATTTTACTTACATTGAGCCTAAAAAAATATATGAAGTTTTGAAAGAACAATAACTAAAAGCCATAAATTTATAGATTTTAAACGGTTAAATTTAAGGCGTTCCATCATATTTAAAAATATAATGGAAAATTCGCATTTTCTGATTTTTTTAGACAAAAAACATAACTAATTCCCCCTTAATTCTAATACCCAATTTATTAATTTATTCTTAGTGAGGTTTATTATAGCATAATTTTATTTTATACCAAGCATTTTTTTTTTTTTTTTGCATAAGGTTAATCTTAAAATAATAAAACTTAAGATTTTAATGTCAAAAAAACCCGGATATACGGGTATTTTTGTATTTATATTCACTAAAAAGTGCTTTTTGCAACAAATTGGGAAACTTGGGAAAAGAAAATGCTGAAAAAATAAGAGATGGATTTCAAGCTTAAATTTCTAGAATTTTTTCAATTTCAGTGTTAATTTCATCACTTCTTTCGAAAAAAACTGCATGACCAGTTTGTTCAAATTTTATAAGATTTTTATTAAAATTCTCAGAAACTTTGCGAAGACTTTCTATTGGCACAAAATTGTCTTCAACACCAGCAATTAAAAAATAATTATTATTTTGTTGGTAAAGCGGTAACAATTCAGTTTTGAGCCATTCCAAGTTAAAGATTTCTTCAAAAACAATCTTTCTAAAAATCTCTCTCTTTTTTGTGACATTATCAAGAAAATTAATAGCATTTTTTGCTAAATTTTTCTTATAACTAAATTTATCAGTAAAAACTAAATGTTCAAGACTATCTGTTGCAGATATAATGTCTTGAGGCAAAAGCCAATTTGATAATTTTTCAACTTGGCTTTGCGAATTTTTACCTAAAATAAAAGGATTGAGTGGAGCAACTAAAATTGCTTTTTTTGCTAAATTTTCACTTAAAATATAAAGAGCAATAGCTCCACCAAGTGAGTGACCGATTACAATTTGGATATTTAAATTAAGATTTTTAATGAAACTAGCTGCAATTTTTTGGTAATTTTTAATATTAATTTCATTATTATTAGTGCTTTGACCACAACCAGGAAAATCAAAAGAAACAATATCATAATTACGATTTTGTTTCTTTTTAAGTTGAAAAATGAAATTATGACTTGAATTAAATCCGTGTAAAAATAATATTTTTTGCTTTCCAGTTTCTTCTAAAAAATAAAAAATATCCTCATTTTCAACAGTAATTTTAGAATGAACCATCATTAATAATTAGCTTCCAAAAATTGTATCCAAAATTTCATTAAGGGGAATTGCGCCAAAATATTCATCAAGATTTGTAATTTGAAGAAGTTCTGATTCTATAATTGATCTAGTAAATTCCTTATTTTCTAAAATTTCTTGAATTTCCTCAATTGATCTTTGGGATAAGAAATCACCTTCAAATTTTATTTTAACAATGTGATTTTTCTCAATATTTGCAAGCACTTTTAAAATTCCGCCACTAGTTCGGGCTATATTTTCATAGCTAAAATAAGGATTTGAACCAAAAACTCATTCTCTAGATTGTCTTAGGTTTTGAACTTCTTGAAAATCTTTTTGAGATATTCTCCCATCTTGAAAATAAGTTTCAACATCTTGTGCTTTTGTTTGATATTTATTTTCAAAAAATGTGATTAGTCTTGAAATAAACTCAGAATCTTCGATTTGTTCTTCAATTTCATGCAAAATATTTGTTACCCGTTGACGTATAGATTTTATTCCTTTGGACTCAATTTTTAATCGATTTGGTTTTAATACTTGACCTAATTTTGCCAAATTAGCATTAAATAGAATTGTTCCATGGTGAACAATTCTATCTTTGTAAATTATTTGAGCATTGCCCGAAACTTTAGCCCCATTAACTATTAGATCATTTCTACCTTTGAATTCAGCATCTAAACCAAAAGATTTAAAAAATTCTATAATCGGTGTCAAGAATTTTTGGTAACTGTGATTCTGTTTTTTAGTTATAAATGAAAAATTAATGTTTCCTAAATCGTGATAAACAGCACCACCTCCAGAAAGTCGACGATAAATTTCAATTCTTTGTTTTTCAACTTCCTCAAGCTTAATTTCCTCGTAAATATTTTGATTTTTACCGATAATTATTGCATTATTATGTTGGTAGAAATATAAAATATCGTCCTGATTCTGGTCATCTTTTAGAATCATTTCCTCGCAAACTAATGTGTAAAATGGGCTTGTTTTTTTAGTAGTATAAATCTTCATGTTTCCTCCATATTTTAGTTATGTTCTAAATCAAAAGTTGTAATCAATTTGAATTTTGATTTAAAATCATCAAGATTTTCTGCTAATTGTAAATTTTCTAAATTAAAAAGTGTTATTTTTTCATAATCTCAACGGAGCGCATACTTGTTTTTTGATAAAAAGTAGATTAAATTTTCAACAAACGAAAAAAAATATTCTGAATTATAATCGATTGGTTTGTTAAGACCCTCAACTGAAATTTCTAATTTCCGAAAAGAGTAGCTTAAAATTCGAAAATTAAATACAAATCTTTCGCTTATAGCACATTTTTTTTGAGCTGAATTTTGTTCCTTGCTGAATGCGACTGACATCTAAAAATCCTTAAATTATATAAAGTCTATTTTTAATTTTATTTTATTATAATTTATAATTATAAACTATTTAAGTATACTTTTATTTTTAAATATTAAATTTAAAAATTTTAAAGGATTTTTTTTGAAAATCTTGGAGAAATATGAAAAATACAAATGAATATGTAGCTTGATATCGAAAATATCGACCTACTAAATTTGCTGATGTTGTTGGCCAACAATATTTAGTTGAAAGTTTAAAAAATATCGTTAAATCAAAAAAGTTTTTTCACGCTTATCTTTTTTCAGGCCCAAGAGGTACTGGAAAAACTTCACTTGCAAAAATATTTGCAAATGCAATAAATTGCACTCACAAAGAGCAAAATTCGATCGACCCGTGTCAAAATTGCCTTAAAAATATAAATAACTCTATTGATATAGTTGAAATGGACGCTGCTTCACATAATGGTGTTAAAGAAATCCGTGAAATTGTTGAAAATTCTATTAATCTACCTCAAGTTAGCCCATATAAAATTTATATTTTAGATGAGGTTCATATGCTTTCAACTTCAGCTTTTAACGCTTTTTTAAAAACTCTGGAAGAACCGCCAAGCCATATTATTTTCATTTTAGCAACTACCGAAGTTCATAAAATCCCTTTGACAATTCTCTCGAGAGTCCAGAGATATAATTTTCTTGGCCTAAATAAAGAGCAAATTTCACAACGACTTTCACAAATTTTAAACTATGAAGGCGTAGAATATGAAGAAGAAGCCCTAAAATCCGTGTGTTTATTAAGCCACAACAGTTTGCGGGATGCAATTTCAATTCTTGAGCAGGTGGTAATTTTTGGCAACAACTTTTTGAGTAAAAAAAGTGTTGAAGAACTTTTTGGACTAGTTTCAAGTGAAAAACTTGTTGAATTTATAAACGTTCTTTTTTTAGCTGATTCCCAAAAAGCCTTTGATTTATTAGATAAACTTTTATTACAAAGTAAAAATTTTCAAATTTTAGTTGAGTCATTAATAAATTTAGTCAAAGAGTGAATTATATGAGAAAAAACTCAAGAAGAAGACTTAATTGAAATTTATTCAACTTCTGATTTGGCAAATTTAAAAATTAGTCACGATTTTGCTTTTAAATTTTTAGATATTGGCTTTTCAACTTTAAAAGACATTAATCATGATAAGTTTCAAAGTTTAGCCCTTGAAATTTTTGTTATGAAAATTCTTGCTTTTAAAAAGGAAAACTTGCAAGAAAAAAGCCAACCTGTTTTAGAAAATTCAGTCAAATTAGCTGAAAAACCAAAAGAAGAGCTAAAAATCGACGCTCAAGAAAGTGAGGAAAATATTGAAAAAGAGGAAAAACCACCAAAAAAATTAGAGTTTGTTACTGTCCGTGATAAAAATTTTGGCCCAAATTATAATTTGAGTCAAAAAACAAATACCCAAAATTTATTTAGTTATAATGATCCAATTCTTGATGACGATGATGATGGCGATTTAGATTTACATGGTAGCGATGATTTGGCTTGGGAATCAATTTTTGACCGTAAAATCAAAAATAATTTAGAGACAAAAATCTTAAAAACTCAAAAAAGCACTAAAACAGGGGAAAATTTTAAAAACAGGGACAATGCTTTTAATCCTTTGTTAGACCCCGAGGGCGCTAGTTATCAAAGTAATTTTTTAAATAAAACTGAAAGTTCAAATTTGAATTCGACTGAAAACATCGATTTTTCCAACTCATTTTTAAATACTAATGATAAAAATACTAATGATACTGCCAAAAAAAATGATAATTTCATTGATTCAAGTCCAAAAACAAATAATCAAACATCATATTTTAGTAAAAATGAAGAAAATGACAATAATTTTTCATTTGATAGAAATTCATACGTAAATAAATTTTTAAAAAAGAATTTGCCAAATGATTATTTGTCAGTTGATGAGGCGCTAAATCTTATACTTTTGGGAAAAAAATTTTATGACACAAACCGTGAAATTTATTTAGATTTACGCAAAAAATGGAGTAAAAATTTGTTAGATTTTCAGTATAATTTTGAATTCATAGATACTGTTGGAGTATTAAAACATGCAGAAATTCTTTCATTAGGATCTAATTTTGTGTGTTTTTTTACTAAAAATCCAGAATATGAAGAATTACTAATTGAGAAAATGGAAAAAGAAGGCGACCAAGTCAACCAGTTATTAAAAACCGTTTTTGGTCAGGATATCTATGGTCTTGCTTTAAGTAATAATCTTGTTGAAGAAACAAAGAAAAGGGCAAATGAAATGAGAGCGCGCGGAGAAAAATTTGTGCTAAAACCTTTTGAAAAACCAAAAAAACGCACTATTTCTAAGGCAGATTTACAAAAACTATTCTTTGATGAATAAAAATTTTTAAACTTTTTAAAATAGTTTATATAATTTATTAAAAATAAGAGAAAGGAAAAACATGAATCTTCAAAAACTATTAAAAGAAGCACAAAAAATGCAAAAAGATCATAAAGTAAAAAAAGATTTGTTAGAAAAAACAGATTTTGACTTTGAAAATCAAGGAATTTCGCTGACTATTTCAGGAGGATTTGAGTTAAAAAAGTTAAAAATTTCTCCATTTTTAGTCGACAAAGACGATATTGAAACATTAGAAGATTTAATTTCGATTACATTAAATCAAGCTTTGTTGAAAATTAGAGAAGAAAATGAAAAAATTGCCCCAACTCAATCACATTAATTTTGAATCATGGTAGATGAAAATTTTGAAAAACTAGTTGATCAATTAAGAAAAGTTCCCGGAATCACAAAAAAACAAGCCACTAATATTTTATTTTCTCTAATCGATACGCCCCTTAGTCAGATTGAGACATTTGTCGAGCAACTTTATAATTTAAAACGAAATCTTCAATATTGTGAGCGATGCGGATATCTAAATGCTAATTCAGTTTGCCAAATATGCCTTGATTTTCAGCGTTCTTTTAAAATATTAGTGGTTGAAAATTCTGAAATGGTCACAAAATTTGAAAAACTAGGAAAATATGATGGCAAGTATTTTGTTTTTGGTAAATATGATATTAAAAAGCTCGAAAATCATGACTTGCAAATAAAAAAACTTGCAGACCTTGCTCATGAAAAAAGTGAAATTATTATCGCTCTTTCTTCAACAATGGAAGGCTGAATTTTTGCAAATTATCTTGCAAAACACAAGTTTTTATCCTCAGCAAAAATTACTAGGCTAGCTACAGGCATCCCTTTTGGGGCGGCAATTGATTATATTGACAATATAACCTTAAATCAAGCGTTGGAAAATCGGCAAGAAATGGAAAAATAATATGTTTATAAGTTTTGAAGGGATCGATGCAAGCGGTAAATCAACCGTTATGAATTTGTTTGCAAAGTATTTAAGAATTAAATTTCCAGAAAAGGAAATTGTTATAACTTTTGAACCATATAGCGGCAGAGATTCGCAAGAAGCACAACAAATCCGCGAGTTTTTACTTAATAAAAAAAATCAAATTAGTCCATATGTGGAGATGCTTTTATTTGCAACTTCGAGAAGAATTCATCTTGAACAAGTAATTTGGCCAGCCTTAAAATCTGGAAAAATTGTTCTTTGTGATCGCTATATTGATTCTTCGATTGCATATCAAGGGTTTGGAAATAATTTAAGTCCAGATTTAGTTTTTAATTTAAATAGTTTAATTTCTGAAAAAACTTTTCCAGATCTTACCATTTTCCTCGATGTTAAAATTTCAAAATCACGCGAGCGAATGGCTATTTATCGAAATGAAAAGCGAGACCGACTTGAAAATCGCGGCGAGGATTTTTATAGACAAGTTATTAAAGGATATGAATATTTATTAAAAACAAGAAAAAATTTCATTAAAATTGACGGTAACGGCGATTATGATCATGTTTTAACAGATATAATTAATTTTTTTGAGAGCTATTATGAAGCAAATTACGACAAATTGGCGCAATTTTCTCGATAATTTGTCAAAAACTAAAACAATTCCACACGCAATTTTGCTTGTATCGAGTTATTCAGATTTTCTAGATGAGAAAATAGCCGATTTTTTAGAGATATTTAGTCAAAAACCACAAATTTTTCAACATGATTTTTCAGATAATCGCCTTTCAAAAACAGAATTTTTAGAAGAGGTAAACAAGTTGTATTTTTCCTCTCTTTATGGCGATAATTCAAAGATTTTCCTAATAAAAAACATTGAAAATGCCCATATTTCTGTACTAAATTCATTTCTAAAAATTTTAGAAGATCCTCCTTTGAATACTTATTTTTTACTAACTTCTTTTTCCTCTGATTTAATTATTCCAACTATAGTTTCTCGTTGTCAAATATTTTTTTTCAATGATTTAAATAGAAAAAATGAGCTTAAAAAAAAGTTAGATACATGAAAAAAAACACCTTATAATGCTATATATGCAAATATTTTCACCAATTTTGATCAAGCAATTTTAGCTATTAAGGCTATTAGTGATTCGGATTTAGACAAATTAAAATCATTACTAAATAATTTAACTAAAACAAAATTTGATTTTTTACTATTTTTAAATCAGGTTTTAACAAAAGAAAACTCATTTATTTTTCTTCAGATAATAATTGCTCATTTTAAACAATTTTTTTTAAGCAATTCTGACCCTAACAAAAAACATGCTAAAAAAACGAATTCTTTTGATTTTAATTCTGAAAAAATAGTAAGCATTAATCAAACGTTTAAAAAATTTCTTTCATCACTTGAGACAAATGCAAACTTTAATATTCAAAAATCGGGCTTTTTAGTTCGTCTAAATAATATTTTAACTTAGAATTATGGCAAAAATCACTGTTATAGCAACTCCAATTGGAAATTTACAAGATATAACTCTGCGAGCAATTCAAGCACTAAAGTCAGCTGATTTAATTTTGTGCGAGGACACGCGAACTTCCAAAAAAATATTAAATTTTTTGGAAATTAAAGATAAAAAGTTAATTTCCTATCACAAATTTAACGAAAAAGCAACTATCGCCAAAAAGTCTGACATATTTTTAACTAACCAAAACATTATTCTAATGTCCGATGCAGGCACTCCTTCAATTAGTGATCCAGGTCAAATTTTGATAAAATGAGCCCATGAAAATAATGTCGAAGTTGATTTTTTACCTGGCGCATGTGCTTTTGTTGGTGCTTTTGTTCTTTCTGGTTTTGATTTACCGTTAGTTTTTATGGGTTTTTTTAATTCAAAAAAGCAACAAATAATTAAACAAATTGAACATTTTATACTAAATTATAGTTATATTTTTTACGTTTCACCATATAAATTAATTTATATTCTTGAAGTAATTAATGAATTTTATGGCGAGAAAGTTGAAATTTTTCTTGTTAAGGAAATGACAAAAATTTATCAAAAATATTTTTTTGGTTCTCCTTTGAAAATTTTAGCTGAACTTCAAAATTCTACCAAAGGTGAATTCACAATGGTTTTAAGGTTAAAGAACGATGAAAAACCGAAGTTAAAAGCAAATAAATATGAAAATTTTTCTAAAAATAGTGTAAAATTTTAGATTAAAATATTTTAAAAAGACGGGTTAAAATGATTAACAAACATATTGTAAAAATTTTGTTTGACAATAAACAAATTAAAACTAGAATTGATGAGATTGCAAAGTGAATAAATTTAAATTATAAAAATTCACAAGAAATTGTTTTTGTTGCTGTTCTTAAAGGTTCATTAATTTTTCTTACTGATTTAATTCAACAAATCGAAGTTGATTTAATGGTCGATTGCATAATTGCCAAATCCTATTTTGGTGGCACACAATCAGGCGGTGAATTAAAAGTTATTACTGATATTGACCTAAAAATTGAAAATAAAGATGTTATTTTAATTGATGATATTTTTGATTCAGGGATAACTTTGACAAAAATTAGTGAACATTTAAAATTAAAAAAACCAAAATCACTAAAAATAATTACTTTATTTTATAAAAAAGAAAAAAGAAAAACTGATATTGAACCAGATTATTTTGGCTTTGAAGTTCCCGATGCTTTTCTTGTTGGTTATGGACTTGATTATCAGGAAAAATATCGAAATTGACCTTTTGTTGCTATTTTTGATCCAAACAAAAAGGAATAAAATAAAAAATGATAAAAGTTACAAATATTTGCTTTAGTTACACTAATGATATGAACCACTTAGTGCTCAAAGATGTTAGTCTAACTTTTGAAAAAGGCAAATATTATGCAATTTTAGGTCACAATGGATCAGGAAAGTCGACATTTTCTAAAATTATTTCCGGAATCGCTAGACCGCAAAAAGGTACAGTTGAAGTTGATTCAATTTTATTAAATAAAGAAAGCTTGCCTAAAATTAGAAAGAAAATCGGGATTATTTTTCAAAACCCAGATAATCAATTTGTTGGGGCAACAGTTGAGGATGATATTGCCTTTAGTTTGGAAAATATTAACGAAGATCCAAAAAAAATGCCAAAAATTATTGCAGAATTGGCCCAAAAAGTACAAATGCAATCTTATCTCGAGCGCGAACCGCAATTTTTATCTGGTGGTCAAAAGCAAAGAGTTGCCATTGCTTCAGTTTTAGCCCTAAATCCGCAAATAATAATTTTTGACGAAATAACCTCGATGCTTGATCCAAAAGGAAAAAGTGATGTTGTTAAAATTTTAGATGACCTCCGTAAAGATAAAACCAAAACTTTGATTTCAATAACGCACAATATGAACGAAGCGATTTTGGCGGATGAAGTTGTTGTCTTTGCCAAAGGTCAAATTATTGCAAAAGGTGATCCAAAATTAATTTTAAATAATGAGGAAATAATCGAAAAAGCTAAAATTGACTCGCCTTTTATTTATAAAATTTCGAAAAACCTTGATTTTATAACGCCGACCTATGATGAAAATGAATTGCTGGAACAATTATGAAAATTAAAGCAAAAAACATTGTAAAAATTTATGACCAAAAATTACCAATTGAAATAAGAGCGCTCGATAATGTATCGGTTGAAATTAATCAAGGTGAATTTATCGCAATAATAGGTCAAACTGGCTCAGGAAAAACAACTTTTATCCAACATATGAATGCGCTTTTGCTCCCTGATAAAGGTCAAGTTGAGTATTTTTATTTTGATCAAGAATCAAAAACTGAAAAAAAATTAGTTGTTGAAAGACCAAGATTTTTAAAATCAAAGTTTAAATTTATAAACCAAATTCGCCGTAGAGTTGGAGTGGTTTTTCAATTTGCTGAATACCAACTTTTTGAGCAAACTATTGAAAAAGATATTATTTTTGGCGCAGTTTCAATGGGAGTAAACAAAGAAGAAGCCAAAAAAAAAGCAGCTGAAATGATAAAACTAGTCGGCCTTGATGAGACTTTTTTAGACAAATCACCTTTTGAACTTTCAGGTGGCCAAAAACGAAGAGTTGCAATTGCTGGAATTTTAGCAATGGATCCGGATATAATTTTTTTTGATGAACCAACGGCAGGTCTTGACCCTCAAGGTTCAGTAAAAATGCTTGAAATATTGGACACTCTTCACAAAAAAGGCAAGACAATCATTTTGGCAACTCATGATCTTGATAGTGTTTTAGAGTGAACAAAACGTTGTATTTTTTTTAAAGATGGTAAAATTATATATGATGGTGAAACATATCCTATTTTAGATAATAATCAATTTCTTATTGAAAATGAAATGTTACCTACAAATTTGCTGAATTTCCGTGAAAAATTAGCAAAAATAGGATATCCAATTTCCAAAGTCAAGTCAATTGACGAATTAATTAGTCAAATTAATCTATTAATAAAAAAGGGAAAAAATGCAAATTAGTGTTGCTAAATATGTCCCAAGAAACACAATAATTCATAAAATGGACCCCCGACTAAAAATAGCTTTTAACATTCTTTTTGCAGTGCTTTTTTTTGTCACTACCCATTTAGCGACAATTTCAATTCTGCTTTTGCTTTCGCTTGTTTTTTTCTATATAACAACAAAAAGAGTTAAGCAAATTTTTACTTTAATGAAAATGCCGATAATCATTTTCATAATTATGCTAATAATTTACGGATTTATTATTGATCAGCAAAATATTAATGTAATTTTAGGCATTTCATCTGATAATGAAGTGCCTAAATATAAAGTTTTAGGTCTAAATCCCGATGAAACAAACCACTTTATTTCTTGATATTTAGTCAAGCCAACAGTTTTATTTGGGAGTATAAAATTTTCAATTGGTACTGTTAGCATAATTCGCTCACTAGTTTTAGCGATTCGAATTTATGGAATGATAATTTCAACTACAATTTTAACTTATTCAACAAAACCATTTTTACTAACCCGCGCAATTGAAGATTTAATTTTACCTCTAAAACTTTTATTCATTCCAACCCATATAATTGCAATGATTATTTCAATCGCGATTCGTTTTATTCCGACTTTGTTACTTGAGGCGACCCGAATTATGAAAGCTCAATCTTCGCGTGGGGTTGATTTTAAACACGGAAAAATTAAGGATAAAGTCAAATCATTAATAACTTTAGTAATTCCACTTTTTGTGCTTGCTTTTTCACGGGCTGAAGATCTCTCAAATGCTATGGATGTCCGTGGTTATGATGTTTATGCAAAAAGAAGTCGTTATCGCCGTCTAGTTTTTAACAAACTTGATTATCTTTTTGCTCTTATTTTTATTGGTCTTATTACTTTAACTGTTTTAATGGAAATGAATATTATTCCAATTTCACGCTTGCCACTTTGATGACTCTACACTAATCAAAAAATTTAATCATGGAAAATAATTCTAAAATACGCAATGAAATTATTGAGCTAAGAAAGCAAATTGAAATTTGAAATCATCATTACTATCAATTGCAAAATCCGCTTGTTGATGATTTAATTTACGACAAAAAGCTGAGAGAATTAATAAATTTGGAGCAAAAATATTATTATCTTTTTACTTTAGATGAACTTAATTCATCACCAAGCCAACAAGTTGGTAGTAAAATTACATCAAAATTTGCCAAAATTAAACACTCAGTTCCGATGTTATCGCTCAATAAGGCACATACAAAATCCGAACTTGAAAAATGAGCCCAAAAAGCAATGGCAATTTTAGAAAATGTAACTTTTTTTGTCGAACCCAAAATTGATGGAATTTCACTTTCACTAATTTATAAAAACGGCCAACTTATTCAAGCACTAACTCGTGGTGATGGCGTTTTTGGGGAGGATGTTTTAGTTAATGTCCTTAAAATTAAAGATGAATTCATCCCTAAAACAATAGATTATTTTGATGACCTTGAAATAAGAGGGGAAATTTACATAGATAATTTTGCCTTTGAAAGTTTGCAAACTGAGACAAATGTGTTTAAAAATCCTCGAAATGCCGCAAGTGGAATTCTTAGACGATATAAAAAGAACCAAAAAGATTCAAATAGCGATGATTTTTCATTTTTAAGCGGTTTTTTTTATACACTTGTAGAACCAGAAAAACATAAAATTTTTAGACAGTCAGAGGCAATATCTTTTCTAAAAAAATTAGGTTTTAAGACTAATGATTTTCAAAAAGAATGTAAGAATTTAAACGATGTTTTTGACTTTATTGGCCAAATTAAGCAAAAAAGAGAACAACTAAATTACAATATTGATGGCGTTGTTATCAAAATTAATGAGTTTTTACTTTATGATCAGTTAGGTTATACATCTAAATTTCCTCATAGTATTATTGCCTTTAAATTTGAAGATGACGTTGCAAAAACTAAACTACTAGAAATTTTTCCCACAATTGGCAGAACCGGAAAAGTTACATATAATGCCAAAATTGAACCTGTAAATCTTGGTGGCAGCCTTATTTCTTCAGCTGTTTTGCCTAATTATTCTTATATTGAAAATCTAAAATTAAATTTAATGTCAGATGTTTTTGTTAAAAAAGCGGGCGAAATTATCCCACAAATTATCGGAAGTGTTGAACAACACGAAAAAACTAATTTTTTAATTGCAAAAAACTGTCCCAAATGTCAGTCTGAACTAATTTTTAGTGAATCAGGAATTGATCAATTTTGTCAAAACAAAAATTGTCCTGGTATAATTCTCCAAAAAATCGTCCACTTTTCATCAAAAGCCGCTCTAAATATCGAAACTTTAGCCGAAAAAAGAATTCAAACACTATTAGATAAAAAAATTATTTCCAATATTTGTGACATTTTTGACCTTAAAAATAACCTTGAAAAAATTTTTTCTGAATTTAAACCTAGTCAAATAAATTCAGAAAATAAGCGCGCTCCATCTTTGCAAATTAAGTCAATAATTAAATTGCTTAATGAGGTTGAAAAAGCAAAAAACATCGATTTTCATAGGTTAATTTTTGGTTTAGGAATAAAAAATGTTGGAATAAAAGCCGCTAAAATTCTTGCAAGATATGCTAAAAATATTCCTGAATTAAGAAAATTAGATTTTGAAATACTAAAAAATCAAAATGATTTTGGCCCTGTTATAATTAATTCACTGACTGATTATTTTAATAATGAGGAAAATCAAAAACTACTTGATTGTCTTGAAAAGGTGAATTTTAATTTTAAAAATCCAACTATTTCACCGTCCTTAATTGGTTGAACATCGTTTGCAATTTCGGGAAAATTATCCAAACCAAGACACGAATTTGTTAAAATTATCGAACAAACAGGTGCATATTTTCACACATCAATAACAAAACAAACAGCTTATTTGGTAACCGGTGAATCCACCGGATCAAAAATAGAAAAAGCAATTAAATTAGGCGTTAAAAGAATCTCTGAAGAAGAATTTTGAGAGCTAATAAAAAGTAAAATTGAATAAAAAAACCTATGAATTTATAGGTTTTTTTATTCAATTTGGCAATTTGGGCAAAAATAAGTTCCTCTGCCAGCAACGACAACTTTTAAAATTTTTTCATTGCACTTAGTACAAGGCAAATTTTTTTTAGTATGTACCTTTAAAAAATTTTGAAATTTACCCTCTTTAGCATTCAAAGAAGTATATGAATTTATACTTGATCCGCCTAATTCGATTGATTTTTGCAGAATTTCTTTGCTCTTTTCAACGATTATTTTGGCTTGTTCTAAGGTTATTTGGTTAGCAATTTTGTCTGGAGAAATTTTAGCCGCAAAACAAACCTCATCAGCATAAATATTTCCTAACCCACTCATTATTTTCTGATCAAGTAAAATCGATTTGATTGAGCGAGTTGATTTCTTGATTTTTTGGTAAAAATCCTCAACATTTATATAAAAAGGTTCCGGTCCTAAATCGACTAAGGGTTTAACTTTGAATAAATTAAAATGATCTCTAATAACAAAAGTCCCGAATTTTCGACTATCATTATAATTTAAAACTGAATTATCCGAAAAGATAAAGGAAATATAATCAAATTTATTTCATTTTGGATACTTATAAGTAAAATATTTCCCATTCATTCGCAAATGTGAGAGTAAAACCTTTTGGTTATCTAAAAAAAATAAAATATGTTTAGCCCTATTTTGAACATCTATTATAGTTGAATTTTTCACTATTTTTTTAAATTCAACAAATGAAATTTCTTTTATAAAACTTTCGTCCTTAGCCAAAACATTGACTATTTTTTTACCGATAATCTCGTTTTTTAAGGCATTTACAACGGTAACAACTTCTGGCAATTCAGGCATTTTATTTGTCCAATTCGTCAATTCGAGATTGGTGCCGGCCAGCTTCGTATTGGGCTTCTAAAAATTTATCAATAATTTTTTTAGATTCTTCAAGGGAATTAAATCTACCTGAAAGAGCTAGAGCATTTGCATTATTATGTAATTTGGCCAGAAAAGCATCATTTTCATTTGTTACTCTCGCGGCGCGAATTCCTTTAAAACGATTTAGCGCATAAGACATACCAAGACCTGTCCCGCAAATTCCAATTCCAATCTGATTTTCGTTTTCAAGTAAAAAATTAGCTAATTTTTTCCCATAAACTGCATAAGAACTTGACTCATCATTATATGGACCTAGGTCTGTAACTTGATGACCTAAAGATTCAAGATATTGAATTATTTCTTTTTTTCTCTCAAAACCAGCATGATCTGAAGATATAGCAAATTTTTTTGGCATTTTTCCCCCTTATTTCTTTGTTAAATTATACCATTTTTAATAAAAAAAATCCAAACTAATCAAGGTTTGGATTTTTCAATTATATAGAATATTAGATTATTTACTGTAGAACTCAACAATTAGTGATTCTTTAATTTCCTGATTTAACTCAGAACGTTCCGGACGACGAGAAAAAACAACTTTGAAATTTTGTTTATCAACTTCAAGCCAAGGTGCGGCTGTTTTTGTTTCTAATGCTGTTAAAATTTGCTCGTTTTTACGGATTTTTTCATTTTTTAATTTAGTTAATTCAAATGTATCACCTTGTCTTAATTGATATGATGGAATATTAACTTTTTTTCCATTAACCAAAAAATGACCGTGGCTAACTAATTGGCGAGCTTGACGACGAGTTTCGGCAAATCCTGCGCGATATACGGAATTATCAAGACGAGATTCGAGCGCCTGTAAGAATAAAGTTCCGGCAATACCAGTTTTTTTAGTTGCTTTTTTATATGTATTTCTAAACTGTTTTTCAGATAAACCGTACATAAAACGGACTTTTTGTTTTTCACGAAGGTGAACACCGTAGTCAGAAAGTTTTGAACGTCTTTGACCATGTTGCCCTGGTGCGTATTTTCGTTGTTTACCTTTTGCAAATTCTTTTCCAGTTTCAAGAATAGAAAAGCCAACACGACGTGATTTTTTAAAAATTGGGCCTGTATAGCGTGACATTTTTTCTCCTTTTACTAATTTAATTTGCATTTTTAGACTAAAAAGAGAAAACTAAATATTTATTAAATGAATTCAAAATCTAATGTTTTCACCAACAGCAGGATACTCACAAATCTTGACAAATTTTGAATTTTTTTTAACAATATTTAATGCTGTTAATTTAAAAATGCAAAATAATTATAGCACAGTTTAAAATTTTTGCAATATTTTCCAAATTTTTAATTCCATTGAGTGGCTGAATTTTATTTAATAAAAAATTTACCGTGTTGAAATTATCCCAGACCTTTTGTTGATATTTAACCACAAAAAAATAATTAACAAAACTCCTGAGTTTGCCAGTTTGATGGCAAAAATTCACTTTCTAGTTAATACAAATACGCAAAAATACCAGTAAATCCGTTTTTTTTGACTAAAACCTTAATTTTTATTATTTTAAAATTAACCTTTTGAAAAAAAAAAAAAAAAAATGCTTGGCCAAAAATAAAATTATGTTATAATAAACTTCACTAAGAATAAATTAATAAGTTTGATATTGAATTAAGGGGGAATTAATTATGTTTTTGTCATAAAAAAAACAGAAAATGCGAATTATCCATTATGTTTTTAAATGTAATGGAATGCCTTAAATTTAACCGTTTAGAAATCTATAAATTTAGGGTTTTTAATTATTGTTCTTTCAAAACTTTACATCTTTGTTTTTTAGGCTCAATTTAAATAAAAACGAGTTTTCTATTTACATTGAGTTTAAATAGTAGTTGTATTTTTTTATGATTTTTGCCAGTGTTTTAAACTAAAAAAGTAGTTTAAATATTTCATATTTTGCTTTTTAAGTTAAAATTTTTATGTTAAAATTTGAAAAATTTAGAATTTATGGTAAACTATCTTTATTCAATTTTTAATTTGCAAATTTATGAAACAATTTAGATTTAAATAATTTTATCAACAAAGATTTTGGCAAAACTAGTCTCATCAATCCTATGATGAAAAGGTTCGAAAAAAGTTCCGTTGTTTTAGTATATAACAATAAAAAAACAAAATTTATCGTTATATAAGGGAACAATTGACTGTTAAAAAAATTAGAACCGCGTTTCTTAGACAATATTTTAATTAAATATTTAAGATATTTCAAGAAACAATAAAATTAGCTGTGTTTCCTAATCTTTTTAGATTTTCTACGCTCAAAAATTATTTAAAAATTTGTTTTTTATTATTTTATGATATAATTATTTAATTGCTTAATGAAAATAACCCAAAAAGCTAGTAAAGGAACTAAAATGGTAAAAATTCGTCTTCAAAGAATGGGTTCTAAATTTAATCCAATCTATAAAATAGTTGTAGCAGATGCGCGCGCACCTCGTGATGGTCGTTTTATCGAATCGCTTGGATTTTATGATCCTCAAAAAAAAGTTGCTAGGGTTAATTTAGAAAAAACATATCGTTGATTGCATATAGGCGCTCAAACAACAAACACTGTGCGAACTATTTTTTCTAAAAAAGGTATTTTTGAAACTTTTTTAGAACAAAAACATTCAGCATAAAGTTCTTTCAAAACTTAAAAGATGAAAATTAATGTTTTAACATTGTTTCCCCGCTATTTTGAAACCTTTACTTCTGAATCAATCATTGGAAAGGCAATTCAGAGAGGCGATATATCAGTTAATATTATTAATTTTCGCGATTTTAGTCAAAACAAGCATCAAAAAGTAGATGATTATGTTTATGGCGGTGGTCCTGGCTTACTTTTGCAAATTCAGCCAGTTGTTGATGCTCTTGAAAAGGTTGGAGGCATAAAAATAGCCTTGAGCCCTCAAGGTAAAAAATTTGACCAAAATATTGCAAAAAAACTAGCAAAAGAGTCAGAAATAACTCTTTTATGTGGTCATTATGAAGGTTTTGATCAAAGGATTATTGATAATTTCATTGATTTTGAATTGTCTTTAGGTGATTTTGTTTTAACTGGCGGCGAGATAGCAGCAATGGCGATAATTGATGCAATTTCGCGTTTACAGCCAAACGTAATAAACCCAAATTCTTTAGATAATGAGACTTTTAATAATTTTCTATTAGATTATCCTCAATATTCTCGACCAGCAAATTTTCGTGGGTTATTAGTTCCTGAAGTTTTAATTTCAGGCAATCATAAAGAAATTGAATCTTGGCGTCAAAAGCAAAGAGAAATTAATACCCAAAAAAAACGCCCTGATTTATGAGAGAAGTATATAAAATTTAAAGAAAAAAATAGTTAAATAAATTTTTTTTATTATAATTTATAAATCAATAAAAAAATTTTTAAGGAGTAAGACATGCAAACAAGATTAATGGAAATTGTTGAAGCAACCCAAATACGTGATTTCCAAACTTTTCAGCCAGGTGATAACGTTCGTGTTCACGTTAAAATTCAAGAAGGTAATAAAAGTAGAATTCAAATTTTTGAAGGTTTAGTAATTAAATTTAAGAAAAATGGACTATCTTCAAGTTTTGTAGTTCGTAAAATTTCCCACGGCGTTGGTGTTGAGAGAACATTTTTACTTCATTCTCCACTTGTTGACAAAATTGAGGTTGTCCGTTCAAATAAAGTTCGTCGTGCAAAATTATATTATATGAAGGAACGTTCTGGAAAATCTGCACGTCTTAAAGAAATTAAAAGAAAAGAATTAAAAAGTTAAAATTGTCCTTAAATCGTGGAAAAGCTAATAATTGTTGAATCTCCAAATAAAATCAATACGATTTCATCTTATCTAGATTCATCTTATACAGTAACATCTTGTGTTGGCCACATTACAAATTTGGCTAAAACAGGTGAATTTGGGCTTGGAATTAATTTAAAAACCTGAACACCTTCTTATGTAATTGATAAAACTAAGAGAAAAACTGTAACTGAAATAAAAAAATTAGCAAAAAAAGCTAAAACTGTCATTATAGCAACCGATGCTGATCGCGAAGGTGAGGCAATTGGTGCTTCGCTTGTTGAATATCTTAATGTCGCTGATAAATATCAACGGATAAAATATAACGAAATTACAAAACCAGCAATTATTTCTGCTCTTGAAAATCCGGGTCTTCTCAATCAAAATTTGGTAAATTCGCAGCAAACCAGACGAATGCTTGATCGAATTATTGGCTTTCGTCTTTCTTCGTTGTTAAAAACTAAAATTCAAAATGCACCTAAAATTCCTGCTGCCGGACGTGTTCAATCTATTGGCCTAAAGTTAGTTGTTGAAAGGGAAGAAGAAATTAAAGCTTTTATTCCCGAGGTTTATTTTAATCTTTCGGTTCTATTAAAAGATGAAAAAAACAATTCTTTTGAGGTTAATTACTATAATCCAGAAAATGAGTCTAAAAAATCTGACTGGATTTTTTCCCAAGAATCTTTGGCAGAAATCACTGATGAAATTAAAGCTAATCCGTTTTTAATTCTTGATGAATTTAAGATTTCCCAAAAAAAAGATCCTAAAATTTCACCTTTGAAACAAGCAACCGTTTTTAAAAAAATGTCGCAATATTCGTCTTCTTCAGTTTCATTATCGCTACAAAAACTTTATGAAGGTTTTGGAGATCATGGTTTAATTTCCTATCCAAGAACTGATTCAACTCGTCTTAGTGAAACATTTCTTGAAAAAGGTCGTGATTTTATTTCAAAAAATTTTGGTCAAAATTATATAGCTAAATCAATTAAAGGCTTTGCTGGTGATCAAGATGCCCACGAAGCCATTAGACCAACAGATTTAGAGCTTAGTCCTGAACAAGCAAAAGAAAAATATCCTTTAAGTCCACTAGATTTCCAAATTTATCAATTAGTTTACAATACAACACTTTCAGCAATGATGGAAGTTCCTGTTCGGAAAATTACCCGTCTATTATTTAAAACATCCTCAAAAAAACACAATTTTACTTATTCATTTTCAGAATTTGTATTTGATGGATACTTCAAGGCAACTGAACTTCCAGAATTAAAATTTAAACCTGAATTTGAATCATTGGATAATTTAGTTGACTCAAAATTTGAAGTTGAATCAAATTTTGAAAAAACTATTAAAGAATCCAGGCACGAAACCCAACCACCTGCAAGATTTAATGATGGTACTTTAATTGAAAAGTTAGATGATATTAAAGTTGGCCGTCCATCAACGTTTGCAATCTCAGTTAAAAAACTTAAAGATCATTTATATGTTCAAAGTGAGTCAAAAGCGTTAATTCCGAGTGAATTTGGGCGAGTAGTTTTGGAAAATCTTTTAAAAATTTCACCAGATATTATTAATACTAATTTTACTGCTAAAATTGAAGAAGAGCTTGATTTGATTGCTCAAGGAAAACAAGATTATAAGGAATTTCTTGATAATTTTTGAACAAAAATAGAGGAAATTACAAATTCATCAAAACCGCTTGAAAAAATAGTTATGGAAATTGAAACAACTGGTGAAAAATGTCCTGAATGCAGTTTGGATCTGGTTTATCGTTACAATCGCAAAACTTCACAGCGTTTTATTGCATGTAGTGGTTTTCCTAAATGTCGCTTTCTAAAACCTGATCCTGAAAGCAAAAATACCTATAATTTTAAAGCAAAATTTAAGAAAAAAACAAAATAGATAGCTATATTTTTTAATTTTTATTTATGGTTGATACTAATTTAATAGTTGTAATTGCGTTGCTCACAACACTAATCATTGGATTTTTAGCCTATGGTTTTATTTCAAATCGTCTTAAATTAAGACGACTAAAGATAGAAAAAGCTGAACTTAAGGAATTAAGTAACAAAACCTTAGCAATTTTTTTAGCGCGAATTATTGTAATAATTGAAAAAAATATTGATTTAGTATCAAATTTTGTTGTTGGCGCTAATCTAAAAATGTCAGATGTAAACAATTTAGCGCGCGTCCACCTTGAAGTTCTCCAAAATGATCAAGTTGTTTCGCAAATTATTCAAACCGGATATGAAACTGAAAAAATTTTTTTCAATAATATAAATATTTTATCCAAAAGTAAATCAAATTTATGAATAAAACATAATACTAAGGAACTTAATTATTTTACTGATTTTGCTAGTTATTTGAAAAAATATGACAAAAATATTCTTGGATTATTTAATGACGAAAAAATCCGCTTTTTGAAATATTATAGTCATTTAATTGCTGATTTAAAACAAAAAAAAGTTCAAATTGACGAACTCTCAACATTAAGTCAACAATATTTTGATCAAAATCGCATTCCGACAAAACCGATTAAGCTACCTTTTTGAAAAAAATGAAGAAAAAAATAGATATTTTATTTTATTTTATTAATTTTTTAACTTTTTTTCGCCTTCTTGGCGGCTTGATAATTTTTATTTTACTCTATCTTTTTTCCAAATATAATTATTTTTCGCTATTTTATATAGCGTTTTTCTTTTTTGTTGTCTCAAGTTTTACCGATTTTCTTGATGGTTACCTTGCCCGAAAATTCAGTCTTGAATCAGAATTAGGAAAAATATTTGACCCAATAACTGATAAAATACTGACAACAACGACCTTTTTTCTCTTTTCTTATTTAGAATTAACTCCGTGATTTCTTGTTTTGGTTTTTGTTTTGCGTGATATTATTGTCGATGGCTTTCGTATTTTTCTTGCAAAAAAAAATATTAATGTAGCTGCTAATTTTTTAGGAAAACTAAAGACAGTTTTACAAATTTTAGCAATTGTTATTATTTTCCTTGGATATTCAATTAGTGCTGAAATTTTTGAAAAACACTATTATTTATTTAATTTGACAACTATTTTTGCAGCAATTATATCAGTAATTTCTGGCATTTATTATGTTGCCCCAGTTTTTAAATTATTAAAAAAATAATAATTTAGCACTTGTTTTTAATAATAGTTTCGAAGAAGCTATTAAAAAGTGGGTGAGATTCTAGAGGTCTTGTTACAAATTCAGGATGATATTGGACACCAATATAAAAAATATGAGATTTAGATTCACAAACTTCAATTAAATTAGAAACTGAATCTCGACCAGTAAAACTAAAGTCAGAATTCTCAAGTTGGTCAACATATTTTTGAACCACTTCAAATCGATGACGGTGTCTTTCGTATGCAAAAGAAGTTCCATAAATCTGGGCAATTTTAGAATTTTGTGCAAAAACAACCTTATACTCACCAAGCCTGAGAGTTCCGCCAATTTGAAGTTTAGAACCATCAATTTTGTTATAATCAAGAACACTTGTTTGATTAGGTTTTTCTGCTAAAAATTCAGCTGAATGTGCGTTTTTAATCCCATTTAGTCGCGCAATTGCAACTGTCATTGCTTGCATTCCAAGGCAAATTCCAATTGTTGGAATATTATTTTGATAAGTGAAAATAGCAGATTCTACTTTATTTTCAAATCCACGAAAACCAAAACCTGGTAAAATTATTATACCATCAAAATTTTTTAACTGACTAGTTGAAAAGTTTAGATCAGCGGTATTAATAAATTCTAATTCTAAATTTATTTTTTGGTAGGCGGCTGTTATTTTTAGTGCTTCCAAAATTGACTTATAAGCATCTAAAAATTGTGTGTATTTTCCAAGCGCACCTATTTTTATTGTTTTATCTCATTTTTTTAATAATAAATTAGTAAAATCTCTCCATTTGTCTAATTTAGGTTGTCTATGTTCTAATTCAAAATGGGAAAAAATAGCATTTAATAGGTTACTTTTTTCTAATAACAACGGAAGTTGGTAGATATTTTTAAGATTCGGAATAACAATAACATTTTCTAATGGCAAAAAGGCGCTTTTTGCAACTTTTTTTGCAACATGATCATCAATTTGATCATGTTCAAGACGTAAAAAAATGGAATTTGCCCGAATTCCGCGTGAATTTAATTCAGATATAGAAAACTGAGCCGGTTTAGTTTTAAATTCATTAGAAGCATTTAAAAAAGGAATGTAAGTTGTGTGAATAAAAAACACATTTTTAAAATTTGACTCAGCGGCCATCTGTGAGGCAGCAAAGAAAAACGGATTTGATTCCATATCACCAACAGTCCCACCAATTTCAACTAAAATAAAATCAGTTTGGTATTTATTGCCAACACTTTTGATTCGTGAAATAATTTCATCAATTACATGCGGAATTATTTGGACAGTTTTTCCTTGATAAAAACCTTTTCTTTCTTTTTTAATAATTGAAAGTAAAATTTTACCACTTGTGTGATTTGAATCTTTTGAAAAATTTTGACCAACAAATCGCTCGTAATGCCCTAAATCTAAATCAGTTTCGCCACCATCAGCGGTTACAAAAACTTCACCATGTTCATAAGGTGATAAAACTCCTGGATCAACATTTAAATATGGATCCAGTTTTAAAATATAAACCGAATAGCCGCAATTTTTTAATAAATTAGCAACTGAAGCAACTGAAACACCTTTGCCAATCCCGGATAAAACTCCACCGCTGACAAAAATATATTTTGGCATAATTTTTCCTTTGATAAGAAATTATACCATAAATTTCATTTTTTCCTATAAATTGTTAAAAAATTAGCTAATAATTTGTAAGAAAACATTTTTAAGTTAATACGAAAATTCTATGATAAATTAGCAAAAAAAATTTAATTTTTTAGTTTTTCAACAAAAGGTAATTTCTTCACACTTTTAAAGATTAAAAAAACATAATTACTATTAAAGCCAAGAAAAAATGTCTCGATTTTTTAATAAATGAGATGTTATTTATTATTTTTTAGCTTTAATTTGAAATACTGAAAGATTAATTACATGCAAGAGGTTCATAGTTTTTTTGATTTAGGTAGTTTTATTTAATACCTATAACCAACGACAAAACATAAAAAATTTTATTAATTTTTCTTTTTAAAATTTTATTAAAATGTTAAAATTATGAAAAAAATATTGCGGGTGTATGTGATGAAATTCCTAGATTTAATTTTATTATCAGAATCAGAAAAAACTACATTTTTTTGGCGTGCTAGACAAATTTTCTAGAAACTTGATATGTTCGAAGTTCCAAAACATAAAAAATATTAAGTAAAATTTCATTATTTAACGAAAAGTTTTTTTAATAAAACCTATGCTTTTTAGTTAATATTTCCCAAAAAAATTTAAAAATTAATAATTACAAGCCAAAAATTTACCCCTCAATAACAATAATTTCAGAATTATTCGCTTAATTATTTTCCCTAAATTTTTATACTATCTTAATCAGAATAATTGTGGAGAAAAAATGAACATTTTCAAATTATTCAACTTAGCAAGAGCAAAATTCATACTAATAATTTTTATAATATTTATAAAAGAAGCAGGTCTTCTAGTTCATATTTTTAGTTATAAATTTGTTATTGAATTTTTTTCCGAAGAAAAACCTACCCTTAATTTAGGTTTAACTTTGGTTATGCTGATAGCACCACTTGGAATTTTTATCCTTTTTTCATTTCTAAGAGGTTGGATTTTCAGTCTTTTAGAAATGGATATCAGGAATAAATTAAGCGATATTATTATTAAAAAAATTCAAAACAGCTCCTATTTTCATTTGAAATTTAACAGAAATTCTATGATTTCCTGGTTTAATTATGATCTTAGACTTGCTTTGGAAATAATTGGTAACTTTTTAAATATAATAACTCCACTTATATCAATTTTTGGCGCAATCTCACTAATGATAATTTTGTCATTAAATTGAAGTTGAATTTTGATTTTATCAACCATGATTTTAAGTTTAGTTTTGCTATTGTTTCAACAAAAAATTAACAAGTTTGCATCAGGACCTGTGATGAATCTATCAAGAAATAGTGAAATTTTTTCACAATATAATTTAGGGCTTCTTAATTCATTTAAATCATTTTATTTTCACAATAAAATAGGAAAATTTAAAGAATTATTTTACACAAGTTATAAAAATTTTTCCGAAAAACAAATAAAAGAGTATAAAAAAGTAACAAAGTTAAATGTTTGATTAAATGTTTTATTCAGTGTTTCAGTAGCACTTATTATAATGGAAATATCAGTTTTAACATTTTATAATTTTTATAGTTTGACGGTTTTTCTATCACTACTTTTATATTCAAATCGATTGCATTCTGATATTGGCGGTATCGTTCTCGCATTATTTTCATTCAAACAATCGTCATTTTTGTTTGACAAAATTGTTGAAGATAAGGATTTGTCAGAACAAAAAATAATGATCGAAGAACCTATTAATAGTATTAAATTCCAAAATGTTAGTTTTAAATTTGAAGATAAAACTATCGTAGATAATTTCAACTTTATTTTCGAAAAAAATAAAAAATACTTGATTTCAGCACCAAATGGTGCTGGTAAATCCACCCTAATTAAAATAATTTCCGGAGTTTATGACACTTATAAAGGTAAAATCTTAATAAATAATAACTATGAGCAGAAAGAATTGCACCAAAAATATCTAAGAGACCAAATTGGACTTATTGATAACCAAAATTTGATTTTTAATACAAGTCTCAAAAATAACATTACTTTATTTGCAGAAAATCCAGATTATCAAAAGCTAAATTCAATTCTGAAATCACTAGAAATTGACTTTGACCTCGAAGTCCAAATTACCTCTAATAGTCTTTCAGAAGGTCAAAAACAAAAAATTGTTTTTGCACGACTCCAATATTCTCCTATTAAATTTTGATTAATTGATGAAGCTTTTGATAATATTCAGAAGGATTATTCAAATATTTTAATAGGTAAATTGCTAAAAAATCCTGAATTAACTATTGTTTTTATTAGTCATCATATAAGTGATTTGCAAAAATTAGACTTTGATGAAATAATTAACCTGGAGAAAAATAATCATGAAAAAAATAGTTAAATTGCATATTTTTAATATTTTTTATTCACTTTTTATATTTTGTCTTACCGGTCTTTCAGTAGTTACAAAAAGATTTTTATACCAGGCTTTATTAGACAATAATCAAGTTCAAATGTGAATTTGGTTAGGCTTAGATATGTTTGCAATTATAATTAGCTCTCTTTTATCTGTTATTTATAATTCACTTTTTACAAGAATTTTTGGACAATTAAGTGCGGTAAAATTAATTAAAGAAAAATTGAGTATATTTAACAATTTATCATATAAAGAATATGTTAAAAATACGCCTGGAAACTATTTTTCATTGTTTTTTAATGAGGCTTTCACAAAGGGTGAAACACTTTTTATGTTTTTCTTTTATATTATTTCTTTAATTTTTCCAATTATTGCAATTTTGGCAACTATTTTTTATATAAATCCAATAATTGGTGCAATAGTTTTTGGTTTGACATTGCTTTGAATTAGTTTTCCCGTTTTTTTTAGAAAATTTTTTAGTGAAAAAATTAGACAACAGCTAGATTCGCTTGAAAATTTAAACAGTGAATTTAGTGAAAAATTAAATAAATTTGAGGCATTTTTATTTTTCGGTAAAATTCATTTACTAAAAAAAATACTAAAACCAACATCAAAAAACGCAAGTTTTATGCAAAGAAAATATACATTGTGGGATCAATTTAATGCAAATATAAATTTAACAATTCGCAAATTATTTTTAATTTTAACGGATTTAGCAATCATTTTTTTAGGAATTTATTATGAAAATCCAGCATCAACAATTATTGCTTTGGTAACTATCAATAGTGCCAATCAGTTATTTATCAGTGATTTTAACACTTTTATTGTTCTGGTTGTTCAATATTTATCACTAAAAAAGCAATTTAAAGATTCTAAATTAAATGAAAATAAGCCTAAATCAAACTTGAATTTTGGCGATTTTACAGAAAAAATTCATAAAATTAGCGTCAAAAACTTGAATTATGGTTATGAAAATAAAAAAGTGCTAGAAAATATTAATTTTGAAATTATAGGGGGCAAAAAATATTTGCTTCAAGGGGATAATGGCTCTGGAAAATCGACGTTTTTAAAGATTTTAATGGGTATTGAGCGTGATTATAAAGGTGAGATTTTTTTCAATTCCACCAATTTAAAAACAATTTCTGATAAAAATATTATTCAAAATATAAGTTTTATTGATAATAATCCAGCGTTAATTGAAGGAAATTTAGCTGAAAATATCAGTTTTTATTCAAAAACTGATTATGGAAAAATTAATGAATTAATTAATTTAGTCAATTTAAACGACCTAAAAGACAAAAATTTAATTAATTACCAAGAAAAAACAGATCTATCAGTTGGGCAAAAACAGTTAATTAATTTTGCAAGTCATGTTTTTGAAACAAAAAAAATATTAATTATCGATGAAGGATTTTCAAATCTTGACAAATCAAATATTAATAATCTTATAAATTGACTACTTGAGCAAGATGTAACCCTCTTGCTAGTTTTGCATAATTTAGACAAAAATTTAATTGAAAAATTTGATTTTTGTTTAAAATTTTAAGAATGACAAAACACAAAAATAAAAATTTTTTTACCTTATCAAGCAAAAAAGAAGATTTTTGCCCATCAATTTGGGAAATATTAAATATTTTGTGCTTTAAGGTAAATCTATTTTGATAAAATTTATCATAAAGGACCAAAATATGAAAAAAGAGCAAAAAAATTTATCCGCAGTTGAGTTAGAAACTAAAAAAATTGCTAGCAAATACGCTGATTATAAAAAAATAAAAAAAGAAGACTTTCACAACGAAATTTCGCATATATTTAAAACTTTTGTTGAGGTGCTCTTAAATACGGAATTAAGCCAATATTTAGGATATGAAAAAAGAGACCGAAGTAAAAAAGGTGTGCATAGACCAAACAAGAGAAATGGGTTTTCGAGCAAAACTGTGAATTATAATAGTAATAATATACGCCTAAAAATACCAAGAGATCGAAATCGCACTTTTAAGAACAAATTAATCGGTAAATACGAAAAAAGTTTAGGCAATATCGAAGAGCAAGTCTTTTCGCTTTTTGCATCAGGAATGTCATATGAAAATATTGTTAATACAATAAAAAATATCTATAAAAACGAAAAAAATAACGACTGAATTTCTTCAGTTGCTGACAAATTATTACCTGAAATTGAAAAGTGAAAATCGCAAAAAATTGACAATTCCTATCCAATTTTGCACATTGATGAGATGTTTTTTAATGTTGAAGAAAACAGTGTTTTTGTCAAAAAATCACTTTATGTTATTTTTGCAATTGATAGCCAGGACATTAAAAAAATACTGGGATTTTGGATTAAAAATACCGAATCAGCAATTAATTGAGTTGATGTTTTTAGCGAACTAAAAACTCGCGGACTGCAGGATGTTCCAATAATTTCTTGTGATAATCTAAGCGAAATTAGTCAAGCAATTGAAGCACTTTTCCCGAAAATAGATGTTTAAAAATGTGTTGTTCCCCAAATTAGAAACTCACTTTTAAAAGTTTCTAACAAGTGCAAAAAAGAACTTTACCTCTGATATGAAAAAGATTTATCAAGCGAATAATCAAGAATTTGCAATGCAAAATCTTGGTGAATTTGCGAAAAAATGAGGGCAAAAATATCCTTCAATTATCAAGTCTTAGTATGCAAATTTCGTTGAATTAACAACATTTTTGAATATCCATATGAATTGAGTCAAGAAATTTATAGACAAATTTAATTGAATCAGTGAAAAATAAAAGCGGAATTCAAAGTGTGAATTACCTTTCAAAAATAACTTATTTAACGTTCCAAAACGCATCTAAAAAATGCAAATGCAGGTAAGAAATTGCCACATAGTTAAAAAAACAATTTGAAATTATTTTCCCTAATCTGTTAAATAATATAAAATTAAATTAGATTTCTATATGAAAAATTCATAAAAATTTAAAACACAAAATTATAAACACTCACGAAAAACCATTAAAATTCCTTAAATTATGAAAAAATATATTTATTTTTGTGTAACTCTTAAATGAAATAAATAGTCAAAAAATGTTTTAATAGCACTCAGGTCAAAATTAGCACTATTAAAATACAATATTTTGTTATTTAATAGGTGGATGTTGTTTATTTCTATTTTGTAAGTTTGGCTCTACTTATATGCCTCTTTACATGCAGTGTTTATTAAATAGCTTTTTGCCTACTTATTGTTTATTACAGTCAGGGTTTTAAAAGCGAATGCAATAACTAGGTCGTTAGAATTAGAAATCAATACGACCTTTTGGAAAAGGTTCGTGTTTGTCATTAAATACTGATTTGTAAAATTCACCTTGTGTATTTGCGAAAGTTACAAGTTCTACGTCTTTATTTTTAAATTGATCTTCTCAATTCTTTAGTATTGCGTTTAAAATATTAGTAATTAAATTTCCAGAAAAATTTAAGCGTTGAAGTATTTTAAAAAGTTCGATAATTTGGGTTTGGCGGGTAATTCTAACTTCGGCAATAAGTCCATCAAAATAAATGCTACAAAATACTATTCTAATAGGTGTACTTTGTAATTGTTGATAAGTAAGGTTGTAAGGTTTTAATACAATAACTTTTTTTTCGAATGCATACGATTGTTCATAAGCAACTTTATATGAGTCTGTAGGTTTAAGATATAATCGCTCGTTTATTTTAAATGTTTTCATTATTTAGTTAAGTCCTCCAAATTATGAAATTGTTCATTAAGTTAGTACACTAATTTCAGGCACATTCGAAAAAAGGTGTGTCAAAATGAAACAATACAAATTCACAGTTGGAAGCAAAATTAAATACATCAAAATTGCCGAATCTAAAGGTCTAAAAAACGCAATTTTGCATTTTGCAGAAGAATTTAGAGAAGTTTATAAAATAAATCAAAAAGTAAAAATGTGCATAAAGAATGAAATTTGCATATATATAGTAATAATTTGATAGCAAATTGGCAAAAAAAATATTATAATAATGGTATGAAAAGTCCAATAAGTGTTGGTGGGAAAAACAAATCTCCACGCAAACCAAAAAAGAAATATACAATTAACGATCTTTCTGAAAATGATCGTGTAATTTATCAAGAAATAGTGGAAAATATTCTTAGAAGATCAGGGATTAAGCACGCAATTGTTGTTGAGGAGCTTAAAAAACGAAAACAAGAACAAGAAAAATATAAAAATAAAATCGAAAATAGCACTAGAATTTCTAGTATTTTAAATGTTAATCGTACTTCGATTTATGAAAAAATAAGGGTGAAAAAACCACCAAAGGAAATGATTTATGATGAAAAGTTACTTGAGTGAATTCGTAAAACTTTCATTTTAAATCGAAAAGCAATAGGGCGAGACGCCCTATATAATATTTACAAAAATGAGGGAAATTTTGTATCCACTTATGTATTTCACAAACACTACAAATTTTTAGGAATAAAATCAATTGCCTATAAAAGGAAAGGAAAAGGAACACCAAAAGAGTAAAAGTTTTGCGAATTTAGGTTGAAGATCATATAAAAAGTGAATTTAGCTTAGAAAATTTTGGTGAAAAATGGTTTGCTGATATTAAATTTATAAAAATTAAGGTTGAATCATAAAATGTGAGACAAAGTTTAATGAAATATAAATAAATGTACTAAATTTACTTTATAATTGTGGTTGAAAATAATTTTTTCGGAGTTTTAGCCCTTGATTTTATAAATTTTTTTAATAGTATAAAAATTTATAAAATTTATATAATTTTTTTTATTTTTTTAGTATAATTAAATTATTATGAGTGTACTAACTATTTCGAAAAATTTTAAATTAACACATATTGAAAAACTAATAATTCGCTTCATAGAAACAAAACCACAAAAGTTTGTGGAACTGACAATTAACGAACTTGCCGCAATTTTATTTATTAGTGTCGGAACAATTACTCAATTAACTAAAAAACTTGGCTTTAATAACTTTAAAGAACTAAAAAAATTCGTAATTGAATGACTAAAAATCGATAAAGAAAACAATTTATATAATGAAAATGATGAAATTGAGAACATAAATCTTCTTTATGCTCACAGTATTGAAAAAACTTTGGCAATTTTAGATGTTAATCAAATTAATCGCATTGCTAATTTGATGTTAAAAATGGATAAAATTATTATCTTTGGTGCTGGCGCATCTGTTATTGCTGCAACCGAATTTACAAATAATTTAAGAAATTTACACTTAAATGCTTTTAGAGCAAATTCAATCACTGATATTGCTGCCTGAGTTGATTCGCCTATGAATACTTGTTTATTTATTTTTTCAACTTCTATGACTTCAAAAAGTGCACTTGCAATTGCTAAACTATTAAAACAACAACAAATTTATACTGTTTTTATTACTTCTAATATTTCACTCGAGCCAACTCAATATTCAGAAGTTGTTTATGTTGATAATTTAGAGCAAAATAATAGTCTTTTTTCAATTGGTGCAAAAATATCCCAACTTTTTGTGGCAGATTTATTAACTACAAAACTTCAAAGAGAACTAAATGTTAACCGCTCAGATTTATATACCGAATTTATGCGTGTTTGACATAGAAAAACTAAATTTGACTAATTTTTGTATGCTGCTCTTTAAATAAGTGTTTTGCATTTTCAATGTCTTGGTCTTTCAAGACATTGTTTTTTTGTGAATAAATAAGGCGAATTTGCTTGATAATTTCAAGAAAACCTGAATTTGTATTTGGCTGTTCAAAAAAATGAACATTTCCGGTTGTGCTATCAAATTCTATATGAATAATGACCGGAAATTTTATATTTTCTTTTATATTAACAAAATAGCCAATATAAATACCAGAAGCAGGGCATATTAATCCTGAGTCTCAAGTAAAATTTCCTTCTGGATTAATGGACGTGCTAACTAAAAAATTAGAAGCCAAAAACTTATTTAAATTTTCAAAGTCACCAAATTCAAGGAAAAGTTTTAAATTTTTTGTTGAAATTTTTTTATTGTTTTCGGCTAAATGATCAATAATTTTAGTTTTGGGGAAGAAATTTTGCAATTTCTTCGAATTTCAACTAGCGTTTTTACCAAAACTAAAATTTTTTCCAACAACAAAAAATTTAGCACCATAATTTAAAAAAATTTCAATAAATTCTTGTCCATCAAGTTCTTGCATTTTGGAATCAAAGTCAAAAATTAAAATATTTTCAACTCCAGAATTAGCCATCATTTGAATACGAGCATTAAGATCAGTAAAATTTTTGCCTGTATTTTTTGGTAGTTTTGATGGATCTCTAATCAGCATTAAGATAACATTTTGCCCTAAAATTGTTGCATTTTTAAGAAGTTCAAGATGACCTAAATGAAATGATTCAAATCCACCTAGAACAAAAATAGGATCAGCAAAATCAAATTTTGAGCTTGGATAATAAAAGACTTTTGTCATTTTAATCAATTATGTTTAATTCTATTGCTTTAAGATAAACGCCAAAAGAATCGACAGGCGGGGCAATATCTTTTGCAGCTTCTTTTACCTCTGGAACTGTTGAGTTTTCCATTGCAACACCAAAGCCGACATTTTTTAGCATTTTTGTGTCATTTCGTGAATCACCAAAGGCAATAATTTCGTGAATTTCAACATTATTCATTTTTGCAAGAATTTCCAAAGTCTGCATTTTGTCAACATTTTTTGCGCCAATGAAAAATCCTCATGATCACCTTGAGCTAACGCTAACATTTAGATTATTTTTTTCGGCAAATTCTTCAAATTTTAACTGTATTTCAGAAGTTGTATCCTGGTCATCGACAACTGTAAAAATGTGGAAATTATTCTTAAAATTACACATTTTTAATGGCTTGATTCTATCAAAATACGGACTTAAAAACTTTGAAGAATGTTGCGGAAAGTAGTTTGAGGTATAAATTCACTCAGAGTCCATAATTATGTAGCGAATTTTGTGCTGATCAAAAAACTCAACAATTTTTAAAAAATCACTGATTTTAATAGGATTTTCATAAATCATTTGCTTTTTTTTGAAATCAAAAATGAAAGCACCGTTGGCTCCAATGAAGTAATCAACATTTTTTGCATTAATTAATTGCCCAATTGTGACAAAATCACGCCCGGTTACAAAAGTTGTAATAATATTTTTCTCTTTTAATTTTGAAAAAAGCAGGTTTATTTTTTCGGGAATTTCTTGACCACCATGGGGCAGAATTGTATCATCAATATCTGTTGCAAAAATTTTAAATTTATTCATTATAAGCCTAAATTTTTATTAAGTTTTTAACTTTATTACCAAAAATTTTTGTTGGTATTAGTTCATTGTTAATTATTTTGCCAAAACCAACTAAATGTTCATCAAAAACAAGCTGAATAAATTCGCCGTCTTTGGTAAAATAATTAATTTTTTTACCTTGAAAAAGTTCAATAAGTTGATCTGAATTGAGTAAAATTTGCGGTAAATCAAGGAAATTCTGTATTTTTAAAGGCAAATTAACAAATGAAAAATCAAAATTACCGATTTTAACACGCTCTAATTCGGATAAATATCCACCGGTTTTTAGCATTTTGCCTAAATCATTAGCCAATGAACGAATGTAACAACCTTTTGAAACTTCTCAGAGTATTGTTGCGATTTGTTTTTTTTCATTAAAATCTAATAAAATGGTTTTAGATATTTTTATTTTAATAGGCGCTAATTCTATATCTTTACCATTTCGCGCATATTCATAAGCACGTTTTCCGCTAATTTTTTTACTTGAATAAATTGGCGGAACCTGTAATTTTTGTTGCTCTAATTCTAGCAATTTGGACTCGAGCGCTGTTTTTGTGACTCAAGTTGTGGATTTACAGGCAAAAATTTCCCCATCTATATCAAAAGTTGTTGAATAAAAACCGAAATTAACTTGCGCAATGTAAGTTTTGTTTTCTTGATCTAAATAAGGCAATAATTTTGTATCATCATCAGTAGCGACTAACAACAAACCAGATGCAAAAGGATCAAGAGTTCCTGAGTGACCTGCTTTTTTGATTGAGTTTATTTTTGCTCATTTTCTTAAAAAAGTCGCAGAACTAATATTTTTTGGCTTATAAAGAAATGTAACCATTGCTATAAAAATAAAAAAATCAACTAAAAGTTGATCTTAAGTTGGTGCGCAAGAAGGGACTTGAACCCTTACGCCCGAAGGCACTAGAGCCTAAATCTAGCGTGTCTGCCATTTCACCACTTGCGCGCATAACTTAGAAACTCTATCTAAAAAGTTGGTGCCACTTATAGGAATCGAACCTACGACCTTTCGCTTACAAGGCGACTGCTCTGCCTGCTGAGCTAAAGTGGCTAATGGTGGAAGATAAGGGACTTGAACCCCTGACCTTCGCCTTGTAAGGGCGTTGCTCTCCCAGCTGAGCTAATCTTCCAAACTTTGGTGACCCGTACGGGACTCGAACCCGTGAATCCATGGATGAAAACCATGTGTGTTAACCGCTTCACCAACGGGCCAATGGCGCCGATTGCGGGGATCGAACCTGCGACCAACTGGTTAACAGCCAGCTGCTCTACCTCTGAGCTAAATCGGCAAAATAAAACCAAAAGTAATTATACTATAAAATTTTATTTTAACAAGAAAATTTTTAAAAAAATTTTTTCTTATTAATGTTTATCATTGATTGCTTGGAAATTTATAACTTTACGATTTTTATAAAATCCACAAAATTGACAAACATGATGTTGTAATTGTTTATTAGAACAATTGCTGCAATTCACAAGGTTTGGCAATTTTAATGCTGAATGAGAATTTCGTTTATGTTTTCTTTGTTTTGAGGTTTTTCGTTTCGGAACTATAGCCATTTTTTTCCTTTAAAAATAGAAGAAATTATTTATAAAATTTATCTATTTCCTGACAAACCTTGTCAGTTCCAGTTACTCTGTAAGTAATTTTCTGGCGATTATTAATTATAACATAATCTTTTAATTTTATTGAAAAAATTTCTGGAATTTTTTTAATAACATCTAAATAAGTGTCAGGAATATCATTTTTCCCTAAAGATAGCGTAATATCTCGATATTTAAGTTGCGAATTATCGTATGGCTCGAACTTAACAAGTTTATTTTTATGTTCAAGATCAATTTTTGAAACAATTATTTCAAGAAAATTGATGTTTTGGTAATCATATTTTTCACTTATTTGTCCAACTCAGCCAACTAAAACATTATTTCAATAAATAAATTGCGACATTGATGGATTTAGAAATTCAGATTGGGCTGGTTTAAAACTAAAGTTATCACTGTATAAAATTTTTAAATGATCTTTTAGAGTTTCAAGATTATAAATCGTCGAAGCCATGGCAAAAACTTGATTTTTCTCAGAGACACTACCTGTTTCATAAAGACTAATATCAGTCATTTTTCGCTTAACATTATATTTTACAATTTTTGCTAATTGTCAGGCAAGCGAATATCTAATTGTTGTATGTTCTTGGGATGTATAAGTTGATAAAGTTTGAGTTTTTAAATTCAAAGGATTAAAATTTTCTGATTGGGAAATTAAAAGGAATGAATTAGCTTCAAAATAACCTAAAGTTTTTAGCTGAATTGGTTTTGGATCAACAGCAGAAATTGATCGTTCTACTTTAGTTAATTTTTTGTTTCCTAATTTTTCAAGTCCATAAAATCTGAGAAAATCGGCAGCATAATCGGCAAAAAATTCAATATCAACACGATAAAATGGTGCTAAAAAACTGTCAGAATTAAAATTATAATAGATTTTCTCAAGAATTGAGTTAATTTTTTGAAAATCTTTTTGTTCAAGTTCGATTCCTAAAATATTTTGGACTTCTTCAAGTCCAAAATTAATGCTAGGTGTTTGACTAAATTGATTTTTGTCAAAATTAATTGGCAAAGAAAAATTAATTCCGTGTTTTTCAAGGAAAAATTCTAAAAAAATCAAGCTTAAAAGTGTTGTTCCTTGACTGTAATTTTTTGCCAATTGTCTCGCTGAGGAGCTGCTTAAATTAAAATTATGATTAATTTGCCTAATTTTTGCTGAGTCAAATTTAGGCATTATTAAGTATAAATTTTGATCTTTTTCTATTGGTTTTTGAAATATTTCAGGAATTAATATTAACTCATCATTGTTTCAAAATTGAAAAGTAGCAAATGAATTTTGAATTTCAGCTAATTTTGTATCTTGATAAATTAATTTAATTTGGTTTTGATTTTTATTTGTTTGTAAAAAATAAGATGGCTGACCTGTGTAAATTAAGACAAAATTAGCAAAATTTTGATTTAAATCAGTAATTTTAACCCCTGATTTTAAAAGTAAAAAAATATCTACTAAGGCAAGATTTGGAACTTTTTCAATCTCAATAGCAGCAACTTTTGACTCATTTTTTTCAGTAAAAATTTCTAAATTTGATTTGTTTTTGCTGTCAAAATTTAGTTTGTCAAACTCCAAATCTAATTTTGTGCCAAAAAAAGCAGCAAGTTCAATTGCTATTACTAAATAAGAATTTGCATCAGGCCTGTTTCATAAAAGTTTGATATCTAAAATTAGGTCAGATAATTCTAAAATTTCAAGTGGATTTTGTTTTAGATCAAAAATTGGATCAAAAACAAGAACTCCTTGGTCTAGTTCTGGACTTAAAAGTTTAGAACTAAAACCTAATTCACTAGCTGAAACTAGCATTCCTTCAGAAATGTGACCGCGTAATTTTTTAGCTTCAAAAGTTATTTTTCCGTTTGTCGAACCAGGAACAAAAGCTAAAACTTGCTTGTCTTTTTGGACATTTTTTGCTGCAGTTTGAATTTGTCTTATTTTGTCGTCAAACTCAACTTGACAAATTAGTAAATTGTCAGCATTTTCATTTTTTTTAACTTCTAGAATATTTCCGAATTTTATGCCGGAAATTTCGTTTAGTTTTGAAATTTTATCAACCTCAAAACTAAGACTAATCAAAGCATCAATCACTTTTTCGTCGCTAATATGATCAATATTAGCTATTTTTTTTAATCTTCTTAATGAAAACAGCATTTTTTTACCTATCAAAATTGTTTTAAAAAACGTAAATCATTTTTATAAAATTCACGAATATCACTTATTCCGAATTTAATAGCAGCTAGCCTTTCAATCCCAATTCCAGCAGCAATTCCGTAAATATTTTTATCAGTAAATCCGGCATTTTTCATAACTTTTGGGTGTAAAAGTCCACATCCTAAAACCTCAATTCAACGCCCTTGATAAAAAATATCTACTTCAAAAGAAGGTTGTGTAAATGGGAAATATGATGGGCGAAAACGGGTTTCTAGCTTTGTTTCAAAAACAAATTCAAGCAAATCACTAAGCAATCCTTTGAGATGTGAGACAGTGTATTTTCCGGTTGCAACTAAATCTAATTGATTAAATTGATGAGAATGAGTTGAGTCTTCTTCGTCGTTTCGAAAAACTTTTCCAAAAGAAAAAAAAGCTCGTTCTTGATTAGGATATTTTGCAATTGCTTCAATTGAAACGCCAGTTTTATGAGTGGCCAACAAATTTTCGCTGTCAAAAACAAGACTTTGAGTTGGGTCAAAAGCTGGGTGAGATTTGTCAATATTTAGCTTTACAAAATTTTTCTCAAAAGTTGTCAGTTCATCAGATTTAATGTGTTCAAAACCGTAGATAGATAAAAAATCAGTAATTCTTTTAGTTAAAAGTGATATTAAATTAAGTGAGTTTGGCATGATCTAAGAGTTTTTATGTTTTAAAATATTAAAATAAAAAAGAGATTTAAATTAAATAAGGTAAAATTATAGCATAACTTACTAAAGCAAAAGCAAAATTTTATTTACTTTTTTAGCAAATTAAGCAAAAAAGTTGCTAATTTTCTTATTTTATGTTTTAAAAATAAATTTGCCTTTATTTTTAATCATAAAATTTATAATAACAGCAGTTCTAGCCTAAAAAGGCAAAATATGCTATAATTTATTAATTTATTAAAATTTAGGAGTGGACTATGAATTCATCAAGTTTTGCAGCCCGAATTAAAAAAAATAAAAGAAAAGTATTAATTTTGTCTTCTTTTCTCACAGGATTAGCTTTTGTTGGAATAACAGCCGGAATTAGCTTTACATTTAAATATAACGGAAAGCATCCACGAGAAGAAGTCCAGCAATTTGTAAAGAAAGTAAAATATGTTGCATTTAATCCTGAAAAAATAAGCGAAAATAGCGATTTTTTGGCAATCAAAAGTTTATTATTTGACGGAAATACTCTTAAAAATACTATTAAACTTGATGAGTATTTAATTCCTTATTATTTTAGCGAAGACTCAAAGCAACTTGTTAAATTTGCACAGCAAAATCAAAAAACTAGTTCGCCAGTTTTTGACTTTGTTGATTTAAATTTTGATGATTTAAATCAAAATTTTATTATTAAATTTAGAGCAAGACAACAAATTACTGACCAAAAAATTGCATATTCAGATTTTGTTTTATCTCCTGTTTCTTTTTATGATTCTAGAAAGTTTTTGAAGGCAGATTTTAACTTTGCATTACAAAAAATTACAGAAAAAATAGAAGAAGCAGTCTCTAATTTTAATACGATAGTATCAAATTTTTCTGAGGAAAATTCGGATTTAGCTAAAAATCATTTATACCGAGCTTTAGATTTTGCCGCTAAAATTAATTCTAGTGAAAATTCTTCGCAAGTTGAACAAAATTTAGCTCAAATTTTTCCAAATTTTACTGATTTAATTTCTTCAATTAGAAATTCAAAAGAAAATTTAATTCCTGATAAAAATACGTGAATTTTTGATATAAATTTTGCAAAAGATGCTGCAACCAACCAATTTGTTAGTGTTCAAAACAATATTGCGACAATGTTTTTGCAGGCTAATTTGACTCAATCGGCACTTGATAAATTAGGTGATAATTTTGAAATTAATGGAAATAAAATTATCAATATAAACCTAGAATCCAAAGATAAAAAATCAATATTTTTAGATGTTAATGAGTTTTTTGCAAATCTCAAATTAAAACCATTAGTTTATAATACAGAGGAAAAAGACACAAAACTTGTTATAAGCAAGCAAAATCCTTTTGATTTTTTTGCAAAAATAAAATCTCAATCCAACCCTTTTTTAAAAAATTCAACTATTAAAGACTTGATAAACCCGTTGTTAACTGAAAATTTATCATTAGATTTTGGTAATTTTAATAAATTAATCCCTTCAGATAAGCAAGGTATTGATTTTATTCTTGACACACCAAATGCAAAACTAGTAAATGACAACGGAAAATATGTTGTTGAATTACCGTATAAAATTGTTTTATATGAGTCTTTTTTTGATAATAATTCAAATGAAATTATTAATCAAAAGGATTTAATTTTAAGAATTGAAGGTTTTGGTTTGCCTATAAATTCTAATCTTGCTTCTAGTGCTTTTGGTAATTTTCTTATTCCTGGAACACAAAAAGGAATAATTTATCAACAAGATCCACTTTTTGACAATAAAAGTGCCAATTTATCGCAATTTATTTCAACTTTTGGCGAACCTGTTTTTGCAAAAGTACCGCTAAATAAAGAAGAATTAGACAATTTAATACTAAAACGGGATTATAAAGCCTTGGCTGATAAATTGAGTTTGCCCTCATCTTATAATTATAATTTTGATAATTTTGAGGCAAAAGTTAGATCTTGATCAGGCAAAACATTGATTCCTAATTTAGATGATATTTCCCGTTTTAAAAATTTGCAAACAACAACTAGTATAAATTCCTCAAATTCATCTCAAAATTTAGTAGTTAGTTCCTTAGTTTCAAATACTTTTTTTCAAAATCCATCTGATGTAGCTACTTTTTTTGCAGACTATATTCAACAAGAACCGAATAAAATTGCTAAAACATTTTTTGAATTAGCTAAATATTTCGGACTTCTTGATCAAAATCGTTCTTCTTTGCAGATTTTTGATGATGATTTGCAGGAAGATATCTTTAAAAAAGCAGAAAAAATTAACCTTAATAACAAAAACATTCAAGTTTTAAGTTTTAATAATCATTTTGAAGATGTTTTCAATCAAGGCTTTTTTTCAACATTGTTCTTACCCGAATCGATAAAAACTAAAATCGGTGATTTGAAAGACAAATCAGCATCAGAAGTTTTAGCCGCATTGAAAGATCAAGAAATTTTTAAGGAATCTAATACTAATTTTGATCTTAATCAAATAAAGGAAAATTACAAACAAAGTGTTAAGTTTGCTACACTTGCTGATGTTTTATTAGCTTTTTATTTAAAATCAACCCAGTTGAGTAATTTTTTAGCATGAGAAAAAATAGATTCAAATTTACATTATGAAATAGTTTTTAGGAAAGGCAATGAAATTTCAAAGCAAACTCTTGAACAAGAAATTAATAAAATAACAGAGCAGCCTAAACCTGAACAACAAAGTGAAGGGCAACCTGAACAATCTGGGCAACCTGAACAAACTCAACAACCTCAGCCATCTCAGCCATCTCAACCATCTGAACAGCCTGCAGAAGCTCCACAAAATTTAACAAATAGTAAAAATTATGAATATTTAACCCTAAATTTTTACTACAACATTGGGGATGAAAGGACTAATAAATTCTCCCTTCAAACACCTGTTAGAAAAATTTTGATTAATTTATCTACTGAAAAAATTGATCCAAAAGTTTCAAATCAAGAAAAACTTAATTCACTAGCAGACTCAATTCCTTCTGCATTATTGAATTTTGAAGTAAATGATGATACATTTAACAAAATTAGTCAGGCCCAAATTAGCACAACTGGACAGGCAACTGATCAAACTTCACAAACCTCACAAAATTCATCAATAGAATCCAATCTTAATAATTTGAAAAATATTAAAGATTATTTTTCAAAATCATTAGAAAATACCCAACTAAAATTTGATATATTTCCTAGCTTTGAAAATTCAATAAAAACAGATACAATAAATTTTCTACTAACAGTTTCTATTCTTGATAAAAATTCTCAAGCGCAAAATTCTGGCCAAAATAATACAAATCAAGCCGAAGTTTTAGCCTCACGCACTTTAAAAATTTCAGTAAAAAAATCAAATAATTCCCAGTCACCGGCTTCAAATCAACAAACAAACTAACGAGGTCAAAATGAAAAAGTTCTTCAATTTTAAGCATTTTACAAGTAAAACATCAAATATAGTTATCGGAATTTCATCTTTAACATTAGTTAGTGGGCTTGCTATTTCAATTCCCTTAGGAATTTATTCTTATAATAGTTCCTACTATCAAAAATTAAATGAAGAAATTCAAACATTAAGTTTAGATCAAGAACAAAATCCTTTTCAAAATGGGCTAGCTGGTTTGTTTGATAATTTGACAGTTAAAGATAATTTTAAAAATTTAACCGCATTTACCGCACTAAATTTAGCAAAAAGCAAAATTTATAATTTTGACCTTTTATCATTAATAGATCTTGACAAATTATATCAAAATGAATTTCAAATTACTTATGATTTGATAAATGCGCAAGTTAGCGGAAATTCGATAAAAAATATTGTTTTATTTTTAAAGTCAAAAAATGATAACCAAATTTTTTCAAAAGCAGTTGATATCAAAAATTTTGCTGAGGAAAATAAAGTTGCTGATGATTTTTCTAAATTTGAAATTGATGAAAAAAAGTCATCAATTAATATAGATTCGAAAAATTTAATTAGCTTTGCTGAATTTAAAACTAAAATTCAAGCTAGTTTTAGTGCGGCTCAAGAGACAGAAAGCCCAAAATTTATTGCATTTGAAAAAGCACTTTTAGCACTCAAGGGAAGTTATAATTTTATAAATAATTTAGGAAATCCATCCTTTATTCGCAATGGTCTAACTCTTGAACCAACAATTGTTGACAATAATCTTAGTTTTTTTTCTGAAAACGGCAAAAATTATCTTAATTTTGATTTAATTGACGGTGATAAAAAAACTCCAATTCAACTTGAAATAAAAGGAATTGCTACTAATCAAGAAATTGAAACGGAAATAAAATCCTGACTAAATGATGAGTTAATTCCTGAAATAAAATTAAAACCTCAAGTCCAGCAAGACCTTGTTAGCAAAAATTTGTCACTTGGATCATATTTGTATTCAACTCAAGACGATAAAGAAAACAGCTCACTTCCAAAAAATTTTTCAGAATTATTTAATTACACTAGCAATGAGTTTAATGTAAACACTAATAAATTAAAAAATTATATCGTAAATATTGATGTTATTCTTAAAGATTTGTCTGAAATTAGTGAGCAAGATCGCCTAAATTTAATTAAAGATGGAAAAGTTCGACTAAATTTAAGCGGAAGCTTAACAAAAAGAGACCATCAAAAATTTATAAAAGTTTTAGATTTTAAATTGGACACTGATATCAAACCTGATCTAAACGAATTTTCACGTATTTTTGCAAGGAATTTACCTCAAACTCAATTACAAGATTTTTCTTTGCCAAAAGCTTCAAATACGCCAGCACTTAGTTCGGATAGATTGGTTCAAATATTTAATGAAATTAAGGAATTATCTTCTAAGCAAATTGACACCAAAAATCCTGATGAAAAATTAGTTAGTCAGCTTTATTTGCTTGATTTTGGTAAAAATCCAACTAAAGATTCGCTTGAAAAGTATAAAAAAGAGTTAATAGAAATTGCAGAAAGTTCAAAATCTCAGGCAATTCAAGCCCAAACTTTTTCAGATTCAGAAGGCAACAAAAATGAAAATCAATCATTAACTTTAGGAAAATCTATCTGAAAAGCTTTAAATTTACAGCATAATTTTATTTCACTTGATGTTAAACCAGAAATAAATTTTGAAAAACAAAGTGATAATTTTGTTATTGAATTTTCACTGATTTCTACTAAAAACAACAAAAAATTGGCCTCTTCAAAAATCCAGATTAATAATGTTTTGAGTTCACAACAAAGTGCCTTTGATGTTGCTTCCAAATTTTATCCAACCTTTTTTCTTGACGGAAAAGCTAGTTTTTCAAAAACTTCACCAACCGAATCGCTAAAAATTCAAGACTTATCTGATAATGATATTAATTTCCAGAATAGTAATTCTATCGAAAATAAGCTAACCCACAATGGTTTTGAAATCAAAAAAGCCTTTAAATTCATAGATAATTCGCTAAAAACTGAGAATACTTCTAGTTCGACCGAGACGCCAAAAACAAATCCTGCTCCATTTTCGAGAGTTAATTCAGGGGTTGTTTATTTTGCCTTTAGACCAAAAAATATTAACGATTATAAAAAGCATTATTTACTTTCAGATTCAAATGGTAGTGGACTTTTTATTCAAAAAGTTGCAAGATCTAAATATGTTGAAAAATCAAAACCAGTTAAGGCAAAAATTGAAAATAAAAATGTAGAAATTATTCCCAATTCCTCAGTAGATTTTAGTCAGACTGATGCAAAAATTGACGAATATGTTATCGGTTTTGATTTTAAACAAGTTGAAAACTTTCAATCGTCTAATACTTATTTACGTAAGGATCAAGATTCACTACATTTAGAAATAGATACATTTTTAACTTCTTTAAAAGAAAAACAAGCTGTTGTTCTCGGTCCTAATTCTTGAAATATAAAAAATAGGTTTTTTTCGGCAGATATAAACGAAAATCCTACTGGATTTCCGCCTAATTCTGAATATCGACCATCAATAGAAATTGCAAATCGTATCGATGAAAGCCGTTTTTTTTCACAAGAACTTCGAAATTCTTCGCCATTTATTGGTCAAAAAATTAATCCAATAATTGAACAAGACCAAGATATTCTCCTTGAAATTATTAAAACCCCTTGATCTTTTGAAATTACAGCGTATTCTTTGTCAAATAATCAACTAAATTCGCCATCCTCAGTTAGTTTAAATGCTAAAACAATTTATAATACCAACCATTTAACTGGCGTGTGAACCCCATTTCCTAATTTTTTCAATCTTGATTGAGCTCAAATTGGCCCTAATCCTGAAAAAATGCCAACCGATACTAACTCAAATGGATCAATTTCAAATCAAAGTGAAAAATCAAATGCTTCTATAATTCTTAAAGGTCTTGCTGTTTATAACAATTCTCAATTGACTAGCCCTTTAGGAAAACCAGCTCGCGAAGAAATCAAACGTTCTTTTATTAATGCATATTTAAGATAAAATCTTTGTATTTTTAAACTAAAGCGAAGATTTTATTTATGTTGAAGGCTAATTATTTTTAACAAAAAGTAAGATTTTTAATCCAAATAATGTTATAAAATTCAAATTTATTTGAATTTTTGCACACTTTAATTTTCCAAAAAATTAAGGTTTTTTTGTGGTTAAATCTAGCAATGGTTTTTTGCCGAGTTTCCCAGTTTGATAAGGTAATTTTAAAAAGGTATCAGGTTTTAGTGACTTTTTTAAGTTTTTTGGTAAAAGTTAATTACAATTTTATTAGTGATTTATTAGGATATCAAAGTAGAAATCATACCTATCTCAAATATTCGGATCACTAGGCACACCATCTCGACTTTTAAATGTTATTTGTTGATCTAAAGTGTTAAATTCAACCCTTTGCCTTAATTTTTGCAACATCGTTACTAAACCAACTTCAGTTAATTGATTGTTTTCAAATAACTTGTTATCACTAATATGTTTGTTGATTTTAAATATTATAGTTTTTAAAATAACTAGTGAGATAAAACACAAAAGTGTATGAGCTAAAATATGCTCGTCAATTCTTAAAAACATAGGGCGAATATTCAATAAAGCTTTTAGACTTCTAAAATTGGCTTCAATATTTTGCTGTTTTTGGTATTTTTCAACTATATCTAAGACATTCAAATTTAGTATATTTGTTTCATAAACATAGTAACCATCAAATTGTTTGTCTTTGTCAATTTTACTTTGATCTAATTCAAATTTCATGTTTGAAATTTCCTTAAAATATTTAGGTTTTTTACCAAACAATTTGTTTACTTCAATAAAACCATCTTTATTTTGTTTTTTAATAAAACTTTGGATTTGCTCTTCGCGAGCTTTTCTGTCTTTTATTGCTCTTTTTGTACTGTAAGTAATAATTATTCTTCTAATATTTTCGGTGTATCTTTTATTTTTATAAGTTGAATAAAATTCTTCTTTTTTATACTTAAAATCAGCATTTACATTAACATAATCGCTAGGATCTAGTAAATAATTTTTGAATTTTTGACTACCAACCTTTACACGATAAGAAATAATGAAATTATAGTTTCTTGATTCAAGAAATTGAATATTTGCGGCAGTTGACATGCCGCGATCAGCAATTATTGTCATATTTTTGATATTATATTTGGATTCAATATCTAATACAAAAGGAATTAGTGTGCTAGAATCGGTGGTATTTCCTTTAAAAACTTTAATATGAAAAGGAATACCATTTTTATCACACGCTAAACCAATGACAATTTGATCTTCTTTGAATTTAGCATTTTCGGAATAACCAGGAATTTTTCTTTCAAATGTCTCAAAATAGATTGTTGATGAATCAAAATAAAATTCATCACCCCTTTCTCCAAGTTCACTTATAACCATTTTGTTGACACTATCTAAAAGTTGATTTTGTGACTCAAAGACAAGATCTAATAGTCTATAAAAGCTATTTTTGGAAGTATTTATTTGATTTGAGTAGTCATCCTTTTTATCAAAAGCATTAATAATACTTCCAGGATCAGTAATTCGCTTTGAAATTAAGTAGTTAAAAATTTCTTTCATATTTTTATGTCTACTTTTAGGAAGTGATTCAAAAATATTGTGTTTTTCAATAAGTTTTTCAATTAATTCCCCACCAACAAAAACCGAACCTTCGATTATGGTGGAATTTTTAATAGAATCAAGTAAAATAGTCTTGACTTTATCCTTGTCATCTAAATTTGAAAATAATTTCAACTTTTCTTTGATAATTTGAATAGCATTTGGATTAATTTTTTCCAAATTCTGCACATTTCCTAAACTAAATCAACGTTTTGGACCTTTGCCATAACCTTGTGTTCAGCCAACATATTTATATGGTTTATCTTTTGAAGATCCTCAAACATTAAATAAAAACAAATTTTGTTTTTTCATAATGTATAATTATACCATAAAATTACTTAAAGTGTAATTAAATGACATTAATAAAAATTAAGGTTTTACGATTAAAAAGCATAGATTTACGGGCTTTTATCATATTTATATTCACTAAAAAGTGAATTTTTACCTTAAAACTGGGAAACTCGGGAAAAATTGCAATTTTACATTTTGGAGAAGAATTTAGAAAAAATTTACAAAACAAATCAAAAAATAAAAATGCATAAAGAATGAATTTTGTATATATGGTAATAATTTGATAAAAATTGGCAAAAAAAGTTTTATAATAATGGTATGAAAAGTCTAATAAGTGCTCGTGGGAAAAACAAATCTCCACGCAAATCAAAAAAAATACAATTAACGATCTAAATTAGTAGAAAAAATTAACACAAGTTGTGCAATCCAAATCATAGATAAAAAATTAGTTGTTTGAATTTTTTCTACTAATTTAATCAAACTTTTATTTTAAGTGGTGGAAACTTATGAAAAAAAATAATAAAGAAATAAGAAAATTGAAAACATTTTTAATCACTTCCGGTTCAATTGTTGCACCTTTAAGTGCAATGGCCTTTCTAGTTGCTTGCCATGAAGAAGAACAACCAAAAGTAACAAAACCAAACAAACCAAAAAAAGAGATAGAACAAAAACCAAACACTTCATCAGATAGTACAAAAGAAACAATAACTACTCCATCACAAAATAACCGCCAAAATGGCCAACAGGATTTTATCCCTCCTTTCAATCCGGGTTTTATACAAAGAGGAATAGAAAATGCTAAACGCTTAAGAGAACAACAAAAACAAGAATTAGCATCTAATTTAGCAAAACTAACAGATGCGCAAGCATATGAAAAGCTAAAAAACAGAACTTTTGCAATCGCTTTCAATAGCGTTGACAAAACAGATGAGAACAATCCTGATGATGTTGTCAAATATGAGCCGACAGGAACAGGTTGATTATTAGATGCTGCTTACAATGAAAACAAGTCGGAAGTAATGTTGTATATTGCTACAAATGCTCATGTTTTTGCCAGATCTTTTAACACTTTAGTTTCAAAATATAAAGACATTTTCCCCGAATATTTTACTGAGCCAAACAAAGGCGAAAAAGTAGATAGCTTTGTTATTGGTGTACCAAAAAAAGAAGCCAACATCCAAGCAATTGATAATAACTCAAGACCAGATGCAAACAATACTCCCGTTTACTTTATTAATAAGCAATTAGGAGAGAGAGAGAGAGAGATTGGTATCGATGGAATTTTTGATAATCCCAAAACTGTCTTTGTGGCTTTAAATATTTTTGATAATCAAACAAATGAGCAACTAAAACAAACATCGACCACATCTCCTGGTAGTCAAAAAATAAACAATGGAATTGGTAAAGATTTTGCTGTTTTTGGACTAAAAGTTAATTTAGCAAAATTAGATGAACTCATTTCAAAAAATGATGCAAACAAGGAAAATCTTCAATTATTCAAAGAGCATATCGAAAAGGCAATTAAAGACATCGAGCAAGATATTACTAAGTTTCAGACACAACAATATCCAAATCATGACAAAAAACCAGTACCTTATATAAGTTATGATTATACCTCAATTTATCAAAAAGGTATCGCTGAGTCAGAAAAATTAGGAATTAGCGAATCTGCCATTTTATCTCCTAATACCACAAAACTTTATTTATTAGGTTATCCAAGCCTTGATGGACAACAATTTTTGATGAGAAATTATCCAAAAAACTTAACTAACAAGCCTTTTGCAATTTCCAACGATAGTTTTAGTAATGGTTTAGCACTAAATGACATCCTCAGTCCTAACAGAAGTTATTCTTCTTTTGGCTTTATAACCTTTATTGAAAATAGCGGACTGTATTATGGAGCCTCTGGGTCGCTCGTCATTAACGATTATGGCTTACCTGTTGGTATTTATTCTGCTGTTCAAACCAGAGGAGGTAATTTAGACATCAGTGGCAAAGCTGGTTATACTCCTTTTGTCCAAATTGCTGATTTTGACTCTTATGGACTAGCACACAACTTAATTGATGGAACAAATAAAAAACTGTTTCCCAAACAAGAAAAATCATATCGGCAAAACTTAAAAAAATTATCTGAAAATGAAGGCGAATTTAAGGATTTTCGCAAAACCTTACTATTTCCAGATGGTCCTTAATACTTAAAAAGTTAAAGTAAAAAAATAATTAATTCTCGGAAATCTCAAGTTTTTAAGGCTTGAGATTTTTTATTAAGCCTAAATTTTAAGATCAATATAACAAATTTGGTAGACATAAAAACTAAATTTATATATTTTAATGTTATCCCGAGTTTCCCAGTTTGATGAAATAATCTTAAAAAAATGTCCGTTTTTTCGAGATTTTTTAACTTTTTTGACAAAAGTTAATTACTTATTTTAAGACACTGCAAAAATCAATTTATGGATAAAACAACAAAAATCATAAAAAAAATACAACTACTATTTAAACTCAATGCAAATAGAAAACTCGTTTTTATTTGCATTGAGCCTAAAAAAATATGTGAAGTTTTGAAAGAACAATAACTAAAAGCCATAAATTTATAGATTTCTAAACGGGTAAATTTAAGGCATTCCATCATATTTAAAAATATAATGGATAATTCGCATTTTTTGATTTTTTTATGGCAAAAACATAACCAATTCCTCCTTAATTCAATTCCAAAATTTATTAATTATTCTTAGGTGTTTGTAATTATAACAGATTTTTTTCTTAGACCAAGCATTTTTTTTTTTTTTTGCAAAGGGTTAATTTCAAAATAATAAAAATTAAGATTTTAGGTAAAAAACACTGATTTACGGGTGTTTTTTCATTTTTATATTCGCTAAAAAGTGAATTTTTGCCATCAAACTGGGAAACTCAAAAATTAAGTTTTTTTGCAACTAAATCCAACAGTGGTTTTTACCAACAAAATTTATAATTGCAACAGTATCCAGACACATTTTTTACTAAATTTACTAAAAAATGTGTCTAAAGTACAAATTATTGCCTAAATAAAAGAATTTTAACATCTAGTTTATTAGTTGTTGCTTTAAAATAAAAGGATAATTTTGTTGGTAAAATTACAAAATTTTATTTAAATTAAAAATTGATCAAGGGGAATTTCGCCTTTAATTTCAGTGCTTTTGTAATCTGAAAATTGGAGCGTCTGATCTTGAGGAGTAATCGTTGAATTTGGTAAAAGATTTGCATATTTTAGAACAAAACTGTAAATTAACTTCTTATTTTCTAGTTTGAGTGCAATTTTTTTGTGGCCATCATTTATCATGTCATCTCATTCTAGGGAAATAATTTGTGGATAAGGGAAAAAGTGGTTATTTTTAATATGATCTTTGATTAAAAATTCCTTTAAAAGAACCTCAGGATCAGGGTTTTTTATTTTAAAATAGAGGCTTTCAAAAATTATTTTAGCTATTCGTCCCTTTTGAATCTCTGATAGTTGACTTTTATTATGTCTATTGTCCTTGAAAATTCTTTTTTCTCTTATTTGAGGTCAAACTTTATGTTGGTCAACCTCAAATTCAAATTCAGCTATATCTTTATTATTTTTATTTAAATTGGAAAAAGTAAATTCTTGAAGATCACCAATTTGTTCTTTTTGTTCTTTAAATTTTGTTTTTTTGACTTGAATTTTTAAAGTCCCATTTTCATCATCAGGAGTTGCACTTATAATATCAAAGGAAAATTTTTCCTCATCATTTAGTGATTTTATCCCTAAAAATTCATCTTTAAGACCAACTGAAAGTGAAACTTCGCTAAATGCAGCATTAAAATCACCAAAAAGCACTGAATTTAAAACGGCTTGATTATCAGCGTTGACTAAGGCGTATGCCAAAATTGAAGGACTTATTTTGTTAAAAACAGGTCGTAATTCTTTTTGGTATAATTCTGGCTCTTCATTTTGTTGAATTTGTTTTGATTGTTCTAAATTTCAAAAAAGGTTCACTCGCTTTGTTACTTTTGTGTTTGAACCCTTTTTTGACACTGAAAGTTCAACATTTTCTAGCCTTCTTTGATTAACGTCGTTGTTATTTTCAACGGTTTTAACCTCAAAAGGAAAATTAAAGCTAATTGTATAATTTTGGTCGTCAAAGTTATCAATTTTTTTTACAAAATTTTCATAATGAAAAGTTGAAGGTTTTTGCTTATAATGATAAAGCACGGTTGCAACATTATTTGATAATTTTTTTTCTTGTTCAGTTATTTCTAAAGAATTTGGAATTTTTGCTAAAACAGCATTTAAATCATTGACTGTTTGAATATGAAGTCTATTTTCTTCAAGTATTATTTTTTGTTTTTCTAGTTCTTTTTGTCTTTTTTCTTCCTCAAGTTTTGAAAGGCGTTCTTTTTCTTTAAGTAGTTTTTCTTCTTGTTCTTGTCTTTGTTTTTCTAATTTTTCCTTTTCAATTTCTAGTTTTTCTTTTTCTTTCTTGATATTTTCTGAAATTTTAGCACTTTCTTGTTCATCAGTTGAAACTTGATTTTGTTCAATTTTATCAAGTTCTTTGTTTATTTCTGCTTGTTTTTCCTTAATTTGTTTTGTTTGTTCTTCTGTTTCTTTGATTTTTTCTTTTTGTTCTTCTGTTTCTTGGATTAATTTAAAAGTGTCTGATTCAATTTTGCCTTTTTGTGTTTCAAGAAAAGGAGTAGAATCACCCTGCCCTTTAGTTTTATCTCCACCTAATTCTTCTGGCGGATTAGGATTTTCTTTAATTATTGGCTCTGAACCTTTATCTTTCTCATTATTTGAATCAATGTTTTTACTACCGTTATTTTGCTCACAAGCGGCGGCAATAAAAAAAATCGGCATTAAACTTAAAGAAACCCCTAAAAACCATTTTTTTGGATATATTTTTTTCATAATTCACCTCACAAGTTAAATTAAATTATAACACAAAAATGGCAATTTTTTTAATCTAGCTAAAATTATTACCCTCTATGCAAAAAACAAAATTTTTTTGCTAACAAATAAGTTGAATTTGAAAAATAGCTAAAATATCCTTAAATTGTAGACTAAATGAAGTTCAAATACTGCATTACCATAATTTTGTTTTATTTTCAAGTTAGTAATATTTTAATACTTTGAAGAATTAATATAAATAAATTTTCAGGTTTTGCTTGCTTTTTAAAATTTTTTGTTTATAATTAATAAATATAGTAAATCAAACAAACAGGATGAGCTAAATCATTCCTGTTTTATTTTTTCAAATAATTTTATATTCGTGGTATTATTATAAATTATTGGTGTTGGTTTTAGTTTCTAGGGGTGAAATATGAGAAGATCTTTAAAATTGGTTTTTGGATTAGTTCCAGTTGTTGCAGGTTCAGCAGGAACAGCTATTTATTTGACTTCTAATAATGCTATTTCTAATTTGGACGATACAACTTTAGCACGTCAAACACTTCAAGTTGAAACCCGTTTTTCGCCACTTTCTGACTCACAAAATATTGAATTAAACCAAAATTCTGAAGAATTATCAACCCAGGAAACTGTAAAAAATGATGAAACGATTATTCTAAAAAGTCCGGAAGTCTTAGAAGATTCTCAAAAATCTGAGCCTATTAAAGTTACTAAAAAAACCAAAACACCAAAAATAATTTTTTCTAATAATAAAACTGAACTACCAAAAAATTCATCAGACACACAACCAAAAATCCTATTTCCCCAACCCGTCAAAAAACCAGTCGATGAAACAAAAAAAGCTGTTTCAGTTAGTAAAATTCAAACTAGTGAAAGTAAAGATTCCTCTATTTCAGTTTTAGAACCCCAAAAGGAAACGAATTTAGAAAAGTCACCATCAAAATCTTCTGAAATTGTTGAAAAAGTTGTCATAATTAAGCAAAAACCAATTCAAACCGAAGATAAAATTCAAGATTCAACCCCATTAGTTTCTCCTGTAGTTTCTAATGAAGATGTAAAACCGGTTTTAGCACCAAAAATTGTAGAAACTCCTGAAGTTATCGTTATTAGTGAAACTCCAAAAGTTGAGCACAAAGAAGATAGTCCTAAACCTAAAACCCAAACCCAAAGTGATATTTCCAAATCAGCATCTTCCCGTTCAATTTCTCCTGCAACAACCGAATCAGAGCGTGAAGTTGATGAAATCATTGATAAATTACAAGAAGATTTAAAAATATTATTGAAATCTTCAGTAGGTGATAATGCTCAGAAATATCGTGAAGCAAAAAAGAATCTTTATAAATATGTTTTTAAAAAGAACTACCAAATGAAACTTTTTAAAGAAAGATTCCCAAAAACACCAATAACTAAAGAAGAAGCAGGATTTTTATATATCTTTTGGGAAAATAATTACGCTCATTTTTATCCTAGGCTAGCAAGATCCTATACTACTCGCCAAAATTGAAGAAAAGAGCTTCAAAAAGTTTTGACAATTACTAAAGCTCCAGAAATAGGTGCTTTTAATAGAACAACAGGCGGTCATGTGTTTATTATCGATGAAACAAACATAAATAGCGATAAGTGAATTGAGGCTCAACCAGTAACGCCGGCTAGTGTTAAAAAATCCTAAAAATTTATAAAAGTAGAAAAAATGACAAAATTATTTAAGTTAGCTCTAGGGTTTATCCCGGTTGTTGCTGGTTCTGTAGGGGCGGTAGTTTATTTTAGTTTAGGTAATTCTACCCTGCCTTTGAATCAAAATGAAGTTCGCAAAGGAAATATTAGTGTTAGTACCTTGGTGCCTTCACTTGTAAATTCACAAAAAACTGGAAATCAAATTGCTGATACAATAATTTTACAAGGTTTAGATAAGGATAAAAAAGAAGCTAAAAATTCTAATGTTTCTGATTTAGATACTAAAAAAACAACGGAAAAACAAGGCCAAATTGATTCAAAGTTAATCAATCATACTCAAAATAATCAAATTAAAACTCCTTTAACTTTGCCCCCAAGCCTTAAATCTAATAAGGCCCCAAAGAATATAATAATTTTGTCTAAAACAGCAGCCTCGTTAACAAAAACTGAAAAAAAGCAACAAAAAATTGAAAGTTTACTTTCAAAAAAAGGTTTTGCAACCTCTAGTGATCAAAGTCCAAAAATTCAAAAATCTGCTGAAAAACCAGCTAATTTGCCTGTAGTTATTCCAAAAGTTGACAAAAATGATGTCAAGCCAAAAACTCCATTTTCACCATCAATTTTAGACACAAAAGAGAAAACTAAACCCAAAAATCCGCCTATATCTCCGCAAGTAATAGCTGAATCTGAAATCAAAAAAATAAACGAACCTCAGGAAAAATTTCCATTAACTTTGCCTAGTGATCCTGTGCAAAATTTGCCTGAACAACCAATTATAGAATCTCAAAGTCAAAAACCAACAGAAATTGCCCCTAAAATTGAAAGTCAAGAAAAAATTCAAAACCAAAAACCACTCGAAGAATTACACCAACAAAAAGAAGAGCAAAAATCGCAAACAATAAAAAATGACCCAGATCAGAATAGTCCAAAATCTAACTCTTCAAGTTCAAAGAACCCTGAAATTGACGCCTCATCTGATATTGAAATAGTCGATCAAATGGTAAAATCTATGGCAAAAGATCCAGATTTGAATCACAGTTTTGCCTACAAACTTTTGGAAAAATACAAATTTACAAAAGCATCACAAATGGAATTATTTTTAGAAAAATTGCCAGAAGTTAAAACTCCGCAAGCAGTTTCAAATTTAATCAGCTTTTGAGTTAATTCTTATGCCAGTTTTTATCCAAATGAAGCTACTGTAGATCGGGTTCGCGAGATGTGAAGAAATCAAATAAATAAAAAATTACAGTTACAAACAACGGGAAATAATCAAAATATTAGTATTATCACTCAAACTGGCGGTCGATTTGGGTAGACAAGCCATAATTACAAAAGAATTTTATAATTTTTAGAAGTATATGATGTGAAAATTTCTTAAATCATGCCCGGAACAATGTTATTTTGAAGACCAATTTGCTTTTATTGGTCGTTCAAATGTCGGTAAATCCTCACTTATTAATGCGCTAGCAAGGCAAAAAATTGCTCGTATTTCGTCAACTCCTGGAAAAACTCAGCTTTTAAATTATTACCAAACTAGTCAAAATAAGTTAATCGTTGACCTTCCAGGATATGGCTATGCGCGCCTTTCTCATGCAAAGAAAGATCAAATTGAATCAATGATTTTTAATTATTTTAGTAAAAATAGCAATATTTTACTAGTTTTTTTACTAATTGATAGTCAAATCGGTTTTACTGATCTTGATTTTAGTATGATTGAGTTTTTGGTTTCATTAAATATAAAGGTACAAATTTTAGCTAATAAAATTGATAAAACAAATCAATCCCAGCGTTCAAAACTGCTAAAAGTGTGTAAAAATTTATCACTTGAGTGTTTAAATGTTTCGACAAAAACTGGTACAAATTTAGATAAAATTCACCAAATAATTAATCAAGAAAAAAAATAACCTATAAATTCATAGGTTTTTTTAAATTTAAAAGTAATACTATTTTTAAAAAAAGAGGAAAAATGGCAATTGCAATTATCGCTGAGTACAATCCTTTTCATAATGGTCATATTTATCAGCTTGAGTATGTTAAAAACAACTTTCCTAATGACAAAATTTACATAATTTTAGGGGGAAATTTCACCCAACGAGGTGAGATTAGTCTTGCTAATTTTGAAACAAAAAAGAAAATAGCACTAAAATATGGAGCTGATTTTGTAATTAGATTGCCTTTTGAATATACAAGTCAAGCTGCTCATATTTTTGCCCAAGGTGCGCTAAAATTAATTTTTGACCATAAAATAGACAAAATTATTTTTGGATCAGAATCAAATGATGTTCAAAATCTATATAATTTAGCAAATTTGTGAAAAAATAACATTGATGAATATAATATTCATCTTAAAAAAGCATTAAAATTAGGTAATTCTTTTCCAAATGCAGCAGCAATTGCCCTTGAAAAAATTAGTTTACAAAAAATTATTTACCCTAATGATATTCTTGGATTTGAATATGTTAAACAAATTGTGCTAAATAATTACCCAATTCAAGCATATAGTCTTAAAAGAACTGTTGATTATAATGAAATAACACCAACTGGAAAGTTTGCTTCAGCAACATACTTGCGAAAATTAATTAGCCAAAATAAGTCAATTTCCCAGTTTTCGCCAATGGAATTTAGACAACCAGTTTGTTCGTTAGCCTCGTTATATCCAAAATTTCAGGAAATTATTCGACAAAAGTCGCCTGAATCACTAAGAAAAATTTGACTAGTAAAAGAAGGAATTGAAAATTTATTCAAAAAACATATCGACCAACCAGACTTAGATAGTTTTTTGAGCGCCACTAATTCAAAACGTTACACTAATTCGCGCATAAAACGAACAATGTTGTATATTTTGTTCAATATTGAAAATCCATCTGAATTTGACGAAACCACAGTTGACCTTGATTGTTGAAAAAACCAAAATTAATTAAAATTTTTTAAAGTATGTTTTAAAAAATTTTAGAACTTGGTCTAATACAAATGGGGCAAAAATTGTTAAAAGTAACAAATAATTATAATTATTCTTTAAAATAAGGAAGTTTGAGTTACTAAAATCATTTTGGGAAAAAACAAAATTTATTCCGGGAATAAAGGAAACAATTAGAATTGAACCAAAACTAGCTAAGAAACCCAGGTGTAAAAATTTTAAATCTGCAAATTTATATTTAAAAATATTCTCATCGGCCGCAAGTATATAAGAAAGACTTGAAAGACTAATGCTGATAATTAAAAATGAAAATGTTTGTGAATTTGTGATTCAAAAACTTAGCAGTGCTAAAAATGAGATGAAAATTGCTCAAAACATTATGCTAAAAATAAGTTTTTTATTAAAAAGTGATTTATTTTCGTTTAAAAAGCCTTTATTCATAACATTTTTTGAAATATTTGTAAGACCAAGGGCAATCCCACCGAAAGTTTCAGAAACAACATTTATTCAAAGTATTTGTAGCGATGTAAAAATTTGTTCCTTAAAAAGTAAGGTTGCAAAAATAACTGATATAAGCATTGAAAAATTAGCTACAAGTAAAAAAACAAACAGTTTTTTAATATTTGCAACAATATTACGGCCAATTTTTATTGCTTGATAAAGGGTTTTAAAATTATCATCAGCTAAAACAACATTTGCAACTTGTTTTGAAACTTGTGAACCAGTTATTCCCATTGCAAAACCAACATCGGCTTTTTTTAGTGATGGAGCATCGTTAACTCCGTCGCCTAACATAGCAACAACATGTTTTTTTGATTGTAGTGCACCGACAATTTCTAATTTATCTTCAGGTTGAACACGTGAATAAAGGTGAAATTTTTCAACATTTTCACGCCAAAAGTCATCTTTTTTTCAATCAGGGTTGCCTGTTGCAAGTGATTCTGGGCCTAAAATTTCAACATTTTTTGCAATTGATGAGGCGGTGTGAAAATTGTCTCCTGTTATCATTATTGTTTTAATTTCTGCATCTAAAAGATCTTTAACAATTGGTTTAATTTCTTTTCGTGGTGGGTCTTGAAAACATACAAGTCCTGAAATATTTATGTTTTTTACATATTTTTCTAGATTTTCATTAGGTTGAAGTTCATTTTCAATTTCACGATACCCAAATGCAAAAATACGATATCCTAAATTTTGCATTTGGGTTAATTTCTCTTCTAAAATAGGGTCTAAATTGTCTGCCTTTTTAAAAATAATTTCAGGAGCGCCTTTGATAAAAAGAAACTTTTTGTTGTCAATTTCATAAAAAGTAGCTGAAAATTTGAGTTTGGAGTTAAAGACAATTTTGTCTAAAAATTTGTGTTGTTTTTCAATTACTTCTTTTTGAATTTCAAAAGTTTTTGCCTTTTGTAAAATTAAAATTTCCTCAGGATCACCGTAGTATTTTTCAACTGACTTATCAAAAAAACTATATGCGGTTGTATTTAAAACAGCTTGTGTCCAGAAATTTTTTGATTCAATTTGGTGATAATAAATTTCCTTAATTTGCATTTTATTTTCAGTTATTGTCCCAGTTTTATCTGAACAAACAATCGAAACTGCTCCAAGAGTTTCAATTGTTTTTAAATCTTTGACAATTGCATTATTTTTTGCTAATTTTTTAACACCAATAATCAAATTTATAGTAACAAGCGGAATCAAACCCTCGGGAATAAAGCCAATTGCTAGTGAAAGTGATATTATAACAGCATGTTTTGATTGGTTAAAATCACCATTTTCAACCAAAAATATGTAAATAAAAAAGAAAGAAATTGCTAAAAATGCGGCAATAAAAGTGATAATTTTTGAAAATTTAGCAATTTTTTTCTGAAGTGGGGATTCTAATTCGGCTGTTTTTGTTACAAGCGAAGCAATTTTTCCAAGTTCAGTATTCTGACCAACATCTGAGACTAAAATTTTTGCCTGTCCATTTAAGACACTTGTTCCACTGTAAACTTTTGAGGCTTTATCGTCCCAATTTTTAAATTCATCTTTAAAAACTGATGTTGACTCACCAGTAAGAATTGCTTCAGATACTGATAATTCTTTATTTTCAATGACAAATCCATCGGCGCTAATTAAATCACCTGAACTAACTTCAAGAATATCTCCTACTAAAATCTCATCAGATTTTAGGCTTATTTTTTTTTCATCACGAATTAGTGTTGAAACTGGCGAGTTAAGATCTGAAATTGCATCTATTGCTTTTTTTGATTTAGTTTCTTGGACTAATGAGAAAAAAACATTAATTGCAATAATTAAAGCAATAACTGCTGGCTCAAGATAGGAAATTAATTTAGCTCAAAAAGGCAAATCATGTTCAAAAACTGAACTAATGACAACCGAAATAATAATAACAAAAATTAAAACTAAGGTAAGTGGCTCTTTTAGTTGCAACAAAATACGGAAAAATATTGATTTTTCCGGAATTTTTGGTAGTCTATTTTCGCCAAAAAAATTTTTTGATTTTTCAATTTGTTCTTGATTAAGCCCCTTTTCTTTGTCAATTTCCTCTAAAAATGTAATTTTATCGGTATTTTTATAGTCATTTTTCTCTTTTTTTTCTTTTTTGAACATTTTTGCCCTTTTTTATATAAAATTATTTTAAATATAATTATATAATTTTTTAGGTTCAAAGATGAAAATTTTAATTGAAAATAAAAGAGCTTATTTTGACTATGAAATAATTAGCAAATTTACAGCGGGAATTGTCTTAGAAGGTTGAGAAGTTAAATCTGTTCAGGCAAAAAATATATCGCTTGTAGGTTCTTTCTGTTATTTTAAGGGTTTAGAACTTTATTTGTCAAATGCAACAATTAGCGCCTATAAAGGATCCCGAGGTCAAACTGATCGCTCAAGAAAACTTTTATTACACAAACACGAGTTAAAAAAAATTTTTAAAGAAAAAGTTACAAAAAAATTAACAATTATTCCACTTTTTGTTGGTCTGAAAAATCGTAGAATCAAAATAGAAATTGGACTTGCAAAAGGGAAAACTAAGGTTGACAAAAGAAATGCTATAAAAGAACGAGATCAAAAAAGGGAGGCACAAAAATTTTTAAAAAACTACTATTAGTTCCGGGATTTTTGCCACTTTTTTCACTGACAAGTTGTTATGATTATCTTTCAGAAATTATTTCAGAAAAAATAGTTCCAACTGATGGCTTAAATCCAATAGAAAAACTACCTATTTTTGTTAAAAATTCACGGATTAAACAAGGTTTAACTTATACAACATTTATAAAAAGTGTTTATGATGGCGACACTTTCACTGATAAAAACGGTAAGCGTTTTCGGATTTTTGGTATTGACACTCCTGAACTTGAACTCAGCCGTCCAAATCGTTTGATTAACGTAAAAACTATGAAATTTCACGGGTTAAGAGCTAAAAAACGTCTAGAACAGCTAATTTTAAATCGTTGAATTTCATTTGAAATTGTCGGGCAAGACCCGTATGAACGGATTATTGTTGTTCTAAAAAATGAAAAGGGCGAAATCATTAATATCAAAATGGTTAGCGAAGGTCTTGCAATTCATCGTTATGCCCAATATCAAAATCCCAAAAAAACTTATTATTATCCTGAATATAAAAATTTAATTGACCAAATTTTAAAAGCCCAAGAATCTGCTAAAAAAAGTAAATTTATGCTTTGAGAAGAAGATATTTCAACAATTTATGGTCTTAAAAAGTTAAAGAAGAAATAAAAATGAAAGGCAATTACACCTTTCATTTTTATTTTAATAATTGTTGAGTCGTTTTCTTGTAAGTAATTAAGGACATTAAAACATAAATTAGAATAAAGGCAGCTGAAAGTCCGGCTCAGGACGATAATAAAATTAGTGCTAAATTTTCTTGAGATGCGGCAGGAAATTCATTTCCAACTATTAAAATATGAATCGATTCCATTGACGGGAAAATAATTACAAAACTTAAAATCAGAACAACAATCGATATCAAAACAATATTTAAAGTATGATAAAAAAGCGTTAATAAAGTCGAACCACCAAGCGATTTTAGAATTCCAATCATTCTCTGTTTTGATTCAGAAATCGTTTTGGCATAAACTAAAATGAAGGAAATTAATATAATAACAAAAATTATAAACACTGCAAAAGTAACCTTGTTAACTATCGAAATAATCGCTAAAGATTGGCTAGTTATTACACGAATGAAGTTTGAAGGTGGAGTTATTTTAAGGTCAAATTTAGCGTTTCTTGATTCTGATTCAAGATTGTTTTGTTCGTCAGTTGTTGTTAAATAAGCAGTAAGTTGGGTTGGTTGGAAGCTGGTATAAAATTCTGGGGCATCTTCGTGATAAAATAATTCTGAATCTGGCGAGTCAAAAATTCCAACAACAAGTAAGTTAAATTTTTGATTTAAAGGCGAGTTTGTTTGAATTATATCGCCAACTTTTAATTTATATCTAGCATTTAAATCAATTGCTGTTGTTGAAAGTAGAATTTCATCGACTTTTCTTGGGAATGTTCCAGTTATTAATTTTAGATTGTTTTGTGGGAAAACTTTTGTGTTTTTTAGTGGAATTTTAAATGGTTCAAGCGCGGAGCTTTGGGCATTTTCACTGGGAATATAAGAATTTATTTCCTTAAAAAGTTGAAAGTTATTGTCTTTTTTGTCATTAACAGAATTTTGCTTAACTAAATTTTCAAGATCTTTAATTGATTGAGTGCTAATAAAAGATGGAAAATCAATTAAATTAAAAGTATTTCCTAATCTGCTAACAGAACTTTTAATTCCATTATTAATTCCGACAATTTTTAGCGGAATTTTATTTTGATTTTCCTCAATTTCCTTATTAGAATCATAAGCAAGATAAATTGTTTTTTCTAATGGATTCTCAATTTTAAGTCTGTCAATTGTTGATTTTGAAAGGATAATTTCCCGAGGATTTTCAATGGATTTTCCTTCAAAATTAACAAGATCATTTTCGATTCTGTCTTTGAAAAAGTTATTAATTTCAATTTGATCAACTTGACTAAGATTAATTTTTCGATTTTCATAGTGCAAGTTTATATTTGTAGTTGGCCTATTTGCAACAAGCGCGTTGATTGATTCAAACTCACTAATTTTTTTAATTTCATCTTGGCTAAAAGCGGCTTGTGATTTCTTTTCAATTGAATTTCTATCAAGTGAAAGCGTATATTTTTGCTGCCGTTCGACTTTTGCCGTTCCAAGATTTAATTCAAAAGCAAAACTAATCGAAAACACGGCCGCTAAAAAAGCAATTATAATTAAAATAGTAAGGGTTAATTTTTTGCTAATATCAGCAATAACAAAAATCGGTGAAATATTTAATTTATTCTTAAATTGAACTACTTTTGCAACTTTTTTATGTTTAGTTTCGCTAGTTTGTTCAGAATTTTGCTCTTCTATTATATTAGTGTCATTAATTTTAACAATTGGCGGTTTGTCTTTTTGTAAAAAAATTATTTGATCAGCATATTTGTGAACCATTTCAGTATTATGACTTATGACCACAACTGTGTGATTTTTTGACATTTGCTTAATTTTTTCAAAGATAATTTGCTCATTTTCTTTATCAAGGGCGGCAGTTGGCTCATCAAACAAAATAAATTCTGAACCCCGATTTAGAGAACGAAGAATTGCAATTCTTTGTTTCTCACCACCAGAGAGATTTTCCATTTTTGTTTTGAAAACACTTTGGTCAAGATTTAAAAAATTTGCATTTTTACTAAATTTATCTTGCTTAAATTTATAACCTAAAATACTTGTCCCAATTCGAACATTGTCAATAGCGGAAATATTTTCAATAAGATTGACATCCTGAAAAAAAATGTCGACATTTGGGTTTTTTAAGACTTGTTGATTTTTATCAAAAAAGGAAATTTGCCCGCTGTCAGCTTTGGCAATTTTGGCAATAATATGCAAAAGTGTCGTTTTTCCAACGCCAGATTGACCAGAAATAAACGTTAATTTATTAGTTGGAATATCAAAACTAATGTTATTTAAAATTATTTTTGTCCCGAGTCTTTTTGTGATGTTGCGAATTTGAATCATTTTTGCACCTAGATAGCTTTTTTAATATTGTGTATATTTTAATATAAAATAATTTTTTTCAATCAAATTATTTTACTATTTCCTTAAAATTTAGCTCAAAATTTTTTTCTAATTTTAAAGGATTGCTGTATTCAATTTTTAATTTTAGCCCAAATTCTTTTTTCCCGAGTTTCCCAGTTTGATGAGATAATCCTAAAAAGTCTCCGGTTTTTCGTGCTTTTTTAACTTAAAAAGCAAAATTATGAAATTTTTAAACTGCTTTTTAAGTTAAAAACACTGGCAAAAATCAATTTATGGATAAAATAACAAATACGATAAAAAAATATAACTACTATTTAAACTCAATGCAAATAGAAAACTCATTTTTATTTAAATTGAGCCTAAAAAAATATGTGAAGTTTTGAAAGAACAATAACTAAAAGCCATAAATTTGTAGATTTCTAAACGGTTAAATTTAAGGCATTCCATCATATCTAAAAATATAATGGAAAATTCGCATTTTCTGATTTTTTATGACAAAAACATAACTAATTCCCCCTTAATTCAATATCAAAATTTATTAATTTATTCTTAGTGAGAGTCATTATAACATAATTTTATTTTAGACCAAGCATTTTTTTTTTCAAAAGGTTGATTTTGAAAAAAAAAAAAAAAAAAATTAAGATTTTAGGTAAATTAGTAGAAAAATCTCAGACAATTAGTTTTTTATCTATGATTTTGATTACACCACTTTTGTTGATTTTTTCTAGTAAGTTCATTTTAAAAAATTTGGACAAATAATTTACCTCATATAATAGCTTGGACTTTTATATGATAAACAACTTTGAGGCCTTTCATCGTTATACCAATCAATAAATTCACTTATTTTTTGATAAGCAATAGCCACATTTTCAAAATTTTGGCCCTCAATATTAATCAATTCGCGTTGAAAAACCGCATAAAAATATTCAATAGGGCGGTTTGCAAGAGCATTTCCTTTTGGTGACATTGATTGTTGGATACCATTTTGTCTTAAAAAATTAGCAAATTTGTAGTTCGCATATTCCACGCCATGATCTGAATGGAAAAATTTTGGTTTAATATTATACTTTTTGATTGTTTCTTTTACTAAGTTTATAGTTTCCTCTGAAAATCTTGTTTTAGAAATCGAAAAATTGAGCAAGTAATTGGATTTTGTTTCAATAATTGAGTGTAGGTAAAATCATTCGTTGTTAATTTTGATAAATTTAATATCAGCAAACCATTTTTCACCAAATTTTTCTGAGCTAAATTCACCTTTGATATGATCTTCAGTCCAAATTCGCGTAAACTTTTTCTCTTTTGGCGCTGGTTTTCCTTGCCTTTTATAAGCAATTGATTTTAATCCTAAAAATTCGTAGTGTTTTTGAAACACGTACGTGCTTACATAATTTCCCTGATTTATGTAAATATTATATAGGATGTCTCGGCCTTTTACCTTTCGATTCAAATTGAAATTTTCACGAATTCACTCAAGTAACTTTTCATCATAAATCATTTTCTTTGGTGGTTTTTTCACCCTTATTTTCTCATAAATCGAACTACGATTAACGTTAAAAACACTACAAATTCTAGTGGAATTTTCGATTTTGTTTTTATCTTTTTCTTGTTCCTGTTTTCGTTTTTTGAGCTCCTCAAGAACAATTGCGGGGTCAATCCCGTATCTTCTAAGAACATTCTCCATTATTTCTTGATAAATTTCACGATCGTTTTCAGAAAGATCATTAATTGTATATTTCTTTTTTGGTTTACGCGGAGATTTGATTTTTCCACGAGTGCTTATTAGACTTTTCATATCATTATTATAAAACTTTTTTTGCCAATTTCTTATCAAATTATTAGCATATATATGCAACATTCATTCTTTATGTGCTTTTTTACTTTTTGATTTGCTTTTGTAAATTTCTCTAAATTCTTCAGCAAAATGCAAAATTGCGTTTTTTAACCCTTTAGATTCGGCAATTTTGATATATTTAAATTTGTCTTCAATTGTGAATTTGTATTGTTTCATTTTGACACACCTTTTTTTGAATGTGTCTGAAATTAATATACTAATTTAAATTAAGATTTTAGGCCAAAAAACCCGGATTTACGGGTATTTTTGCGTATTTATATTCACTAAAAAGTGAATTTTTGCCATCAAACTGTCAAACTCAGAAAATATTTTTTTTCAGCTAAATTATTTTACTATTTCTTTAAAATCTACCTCAAAACTTTCTTCTAATTTTAAAGGACAGCTAAATTCAATTTTTAATTTTAGTCCAAATTCTTTTTTTTGGATTGTACATCCATTTTTCTTTATTAATTGAAGCACCCAGTTCATTTTCTCCAAGTCAATTTCACATAAATAGTGATAAGAAATTTTAAAATCACCAACCAAACTAAGATTTAGGACTTCAATTGCCGATTTTTTGTAACTATTTTGTAACAAACCTAGTCCTAATTTGGATCCATACATGTACCTGACAACAATAATTAATGAATTAGTAATTTTTTTTGTTCGCAAAATGTTAAAAATTTGTCACCCTGCTGAACCTTTTGGCTCGTTTGCATCACTGAATTTACAATTATATAAATCAAAACAAACTGCATAAACAACATGACTTGCATGCTTATTTTCTTGTTGAATTTTTGTTAGTAGCGCTTCTGAATGTTCTTTTGATTTTATTATGAAACTATAAGAAATAAATTTAGATTTTTTGATTTCTAATTCAAAAACAGCTTCTTTTGTGATAATTTTTTGCATTTTTCAAAATTATTTAATATTGTTTGCCGTTGCATTATTAATAAATTTGGAAAAAATTAAGTAAAAAAACAATGGAACAGCTATTGTAAAAAGTGAGCCTGCAGCTTGTATGTTTTGTAAAAATCCAAGGCTAGTTTGTCCTGAATACTGAAATCAAGTTGAAATTGTCTGGTATGATCGGTTTGAAAAAATGTAATTTGGTCATAAAAAGTCGTTTCAAGCTTGAATTGTTGTAAAAATAATTAATAAATAATAGGAAATTTTTATTTTTGGGAAAATTATCAATTTAATCTTTAAAAACAGTGATAAATTATCAATTCTTGCAAGTAAAAGTTGCTTTTTATCAATTTTGTTAATGCTTTTATATAGATAAAAAAAGTTAAAAAAGGAAAAAATTTGGTTAACTGTGAGTGCAAAAACCGGCGAATTTGTTACTAATTGGTTGCTATTTAAAATTCTTGCAAGTGGAATATAAGTGCTAATTTCTGGAATAAAAGAAATTGCCACAAAAAGCGAAATAAACGTTAATTTCAGTCTTTTTTTTGCCATTCAAAGTCCAAAAGATGCTAGTGAATACAAAATAATTCTAAAAAAATTAATGAGCATAATTACAAAAATTGAAGTGGTAATTCCAATTCAAAAATTATCATTAATGGAATTTTGGAAGTTTTCAAGTAAATTTGAGCCTATTTTCAATGTCAAATTAGGATTATCCTGTAATTCATTAGGCAAGGAAGCATTTACAATTAAATAATATAAAGGAAACAGGAAAAAAATAAGTACTATTATTAAAAAAGAAAATAGCAAAAATTGTAGAAAAAAACTATTTAAATTAAATTTTAATGACATTTTTACCCCTTTTATTTTTAATAAGTTTTGATATTTTTTTCCATGTTTTTGGCCTAAAAATAATAAAGGTTGAAAAAACTGCTAAAAGATAAAAGAAAGTCATTAAACTCACAGCGGATTGGAGTCCTGAATTATCACTTGAAGATAAAATATATGAAGCAAGAGTGTGGCCTCTATTTAGATCCAAATTTATGTCTCCTGTAATAACATTTGGGTATAACATTGTTGCAAAAATGAAGTTTGTGTATGCGATAACTAAAAATTGATTGCCAATTTCTTTAAGATAAAGGTTAAAAATTTTGTCTTTTAGGTTAATTCTATCAATTTGTAAATTTTTTTTATATTTTGTGTGAATGCTAGAAATTGCAAAAAAGAAAAGCACTGAATTAAAAGGGATTGCTCTTCAGAGTTGATAAATTAAATATAGTCAAATTAAATCAATTTTATTGTCTCCACCGACAAATGAAAAATTTAGATTAAGCATTTTTGCAAAAACATTTTTATTACCAAAAAGGAAAGAAAAAGCAGTTCCAATTGCAAAAGATGAAATAAAAAACTGGGAATAAAGTCCACTTATTATTAACATTCGAAGAAATTTACTCTTAAGTTTTGAAAGCAAAATTGCAATAATAAATCCTAGAAAAAGTGCAATCGGAGAGCTAATAAAAAATAATAAAGTGCTGTTTCTTAGTGCATCATTAAAATTTGATTTTGCAAATAATTCCCTAAAATTCTCAAATCCTAAATGTTTGTTTTGGCCAACTCCGACATTAAAAGAGTTAAATAATGAATCCAGAATTGGGTAGACTGAAAAAATAAAAAGAAAAATAAATAGTGGACCTATAAGTAAGATTGCTTTTGTATTTTTGTGAAAAAGAACTGTTTTTATGGATTCTTTATTAACTATTAACACGGTTTCCACCTTTATCAAAAGCAAAAATTTTATCTTTATTATATTCTATTTTTACATTTTCGCCCTGAATATCAATAGGACTTATAATTTCAAGGTCAATATTTTTTTCAGTATCACGAATTTGGTAATAAAAATTATCTGCAATATTTTTTTTATAAAAAACTTTTCCGTTGGTTGTTTCAGATGAGCTTGAAATTTTAATGTATTTAGAACGGATATAATATTCAATTTCTCCCTTTTTTTCAATAAAATTGATTTCTGGCATTCCAATAAATTTTGCGGCAAAAATAGTTTGGGGATTTTCAAAAAGTTCTTCTGGATTAGAATATTGCAAAATTTCGCCTTTATTTAAAAGAATAATTTTGTCACTAATTTTCATTGCATCAGTTTGGTCGTGAGTTACTAAAACGATTGTCATGTTAAATTCTTGTTTGATTTTAAGTAATAATTTAATAGTTGATTCCTTAATTTTTGCATCCAGCGATGAAAAAGGTTCATCCATTAAAACTAAATTATCCCCTTTTATAATTGATTTTGCAAAAGCCACGCGCTGTTGTTGGCCCCCACTAATATTTTTGGCTTTTTTTAAAAAAATATCGTCAATTTCTAAGGCTTTTAGTACATTTAGGACTTCTTTTTCGAAATATTTTTTTCTAAATTTCAAGAAAAAAATATAAATTTTTATATTTTTCAATATATAAAAGTAAAATTTGAATTTTTTTATAACCTTTTCTACTCCTAAAGTAGATTTGTTTGAGAGCAAATTTCTGATAGAGTCGCTAAAATCTTGATTATTTTTATCTTTTTTGAAATTTTCCCAGCTCAATTTCCATACTTTAGAAGTTCATTCAGGCGAATTTTTAGCACTAATCCAAAGATTTTTTTTTACCGAAATTTCTTCATATAAGTTGTTTTTTTGCATTATATAGCCAAAGTTTTTGAATTTTTCATGGTATTCAATACCTGTATTTACTGGTAAAAAACCCGCTAAAATATTAAGCAAAGTGGACTTTCCTGCACCTGAGGGTCCCAAAATTGTAATAATATTATTTGCTGGTATTTCAAGCTCATTAATTTTAAGAAAAGCCTTTTTATCATACGAAAATATAAGGTTTTTAATACTTATAGCAATTGTTAAGTGGTTCATATTAAAAAATTTTACCTTTTTTTCAAAATTTTTTTGTAAATGTTGTATAGTTATTTTTATTAAAATTATAAATAACTAATATTTAATTATTAATATTTCTGAAAAAAATTTCATAAAATTAGAAAAAGTGAGAAATATATGAATTTTAAAAAATTTTTTAAACCTTTGTTGCTTACCTCACCAAGTCTTTTCTTAATTGCGAGTGCTTGTGGAGTAAGCGAGAATACAATTGATCCAAAAACTCAAGTTGTTATGACAACAAGTCAAGGTCCTTTTTGACCATTAATTTTTGGACTTAATGTTTATGGTAAAAATCAAAAAGGATTAATCCCTTATTACAACCAAAAGTTTAAAGATGATCCTGATTTTGCGCCAGTTAGACTTGTTTTGAATGATGAGTCAAAAGCAAATACTCAACAAGAAACAACTGAAAATATTAAAAAATTACTGGACACAAATTCAGATCAACTTCCGTCAATTGTTCTAGGAGATTCTTCAACTGCGAGTGTTTTACAAGGACATAACCGTCTTTTAGAAATAAAAAGCGATAAATTGAATCCAGGAATATTCACTGATCAAATTGTAGGAAAATACAACTCATTTAATTTTGGTAAAAATAAGTTTTATAATATTCCTTTTAACGTAAATGATGTTGATGCACTTGGATTTAACCTTGATAATTTACGAATTATTTTTGATTTAGTAAAAAAAGGTGGTGGAAAAGTTGATGAGAACGCCGAAATTTACAAAAAAGCACAAGAATCGGCTCAAAAAGGAAACTCGACTCCTGAAAACAGTTTTTTTAGCAATCTTGAAGTAAAATCTGCCGATGTTTTCAAAGATTTGAACGTAAATTATGATACTTTTTCAAATATTGAAGAAGCACTTGAATTTTCAACTAAATTTATTGACGGTGTAAAATTAAAAGCTGATGCAAAACTTGATGAAAATACACAAGATTCATCTATTTTTGATATTGACTATTCAGGTCTAGTTTTACACAAAAATATTATTTCAAAATCAGGTAAAAAATTCTGAGAAGCAAAAGATGATAAATTAACCTTTAATATTGCTACAGATACTTCCTTGCAAGATGAATTTAAAAAAACTTACGAAAAATTTACAAAAACTAACAAAAAAATCGAAAAAAAAGTAGGTAATAAAAACAAAATTTTGCAAGCATTTCAGTTTAAAAACTTTAAAAAACGACCAGGTATTGGTGAATGAGGAAGCCATGATATTCTTAAATACCGTTCCGTTTTTGGCTACATTCCTGGAGTTGGAATTAAGCAATCAATTGACACAGCAACATCCCGTAATTTATTTGCAGATGAAAAGCCCGAACTTGCTAAAGGTTTTGCAACATTTAATGATGTCTTTACAACAAGCCAACCATTAAAATCACGCAAAGATTCTCCATTTTTTGTCTATAACTCAGGCGGATCATCACTAATCCCAATTAAAACTGATACAGAAAAGATTAATAAAGCAGCAATTAAATTTTTAGAATGACTCTTTACTGGCCAAAATGATATTGACACACCCGGAAAAATGGTTGATAATGTTGATTATTTAATGGAAAATACTGGTTATTTTCTTCCTACAAAAGCGGTTGTAACTCAAGAAAAATTGGAACAGGTAAAGAAAAAATATCAAGAATACTATGATAAAATTGTCGAATTTGAATCTAATAATCAAAAAAGTATTGAACTAGTTGGTGAAGATGCTAAAAAAATCGACTGAAGTTTGTATGAAAAAATGGCAAACCTTAGATCAGTTATAATTTCAATGGAATCAATGCTTAATGCTTTTAAACAAGATGCTTCCAAAGTTAAAATTTTAAGTGACAATGGTAATTTCAAAGAAGCAAAAATCTCAACAACAATTACAGATTCACTAATTGAGTCAACAAGATTTGAAAATAGTCAAACCAAAAGTTCTGATAATTTACTAAAATTAATTAACGAATAAAAAATCTAGATTAGCGGTAATTTTAAAAAAATAAAAATTCTGCTGTTTGTAAAAACTAAAAATTCCCCAAATTTTTAGTTTTTATTTTTTTCTTAAAATAATACGCACTTTATATATTTTTCCGAGTTTCTCAGTTTGGTGAGATAATCTTAAAAAATTGTCCAGTTTTTCGTGCTTTTTAACTTTTTGCCAAAAGTTAATTACCTATTTTAAAACAATGACAAAAATCAATTTATGGACAAAACAGCAAAAATCATAAAAAAATATAACTACTATTTAAACTCAATGCAAAAAGAAAACTCATTTTTATTTACATTGAGCCTAAAAAAATATATGAAGTTTTGAAAGAACAATAATTGAAAGCCATAAATTTGTAGATTTCTAAACGGTCAAATTTAAGGCATTCCATCATATTTAAAAATATAACGGAAAATTCGCATTTTCTAATTTTTTTAAACAAAAAACATAATTAATTCCCCCTTAATCCAATATTCAAATTTATTAATTTATTCTTAGTGAGGCTAATTATAACATAATTTTTTCTTGTACCAAGCATTTTAAATTAGTATACTAGTTTCAGACCATTCGAAAAAAGGTGTGTCAAAATGAAACAATACAAATTCACAATTGAAGACAAATTTAAATACATTAAAATTGCCGAATCTAAAGGGTTAAAAAACGCAATTTTGCATTTTGCTGAAGAATTTAGAGAAATTTACAAAAGCAAATCGAAAAGTAAATATGCACGTAAAGAATGAATGTTGCATATATATGCCAATAATTTGATAAGAAATTGGCAAAAAAAGTTTTATAATAATGATATGAAAAGTTTGATAAGTACTCGTGGAAAAATCAAATCTCCGCGTAAACCAAAAAAGAAATATACAATTAACGATCTTTCTGAAAATGATCGTGGAATTTATCAAGAAATAGTGGAGAGTGTTCTTAGAAAATCCGGGATTGACCCCGCAATTATTCTTGAGGAACTCAAAAAACGAAAGCAAGAACAACAACAAGATAAAAAGAAAATCGAAAATTCCACTAGAATTTGTAGTGTTTTTAAGGTTAATCGCACTTCGATTTATGAGAAAATAAGGGAGAAAAAACCACCAAAGAAAATGACTTATGATGAAAAATTACTTGAGTGAATTCGTGAAAATTTCTATTTGTATCGAAAGGTAAAAGGCCGCGACGTCCTATATAATATTTACATAAGTCAGGGAAATTATGTATCCACGTACGTTTTTCAAAAGCACTACGAATTTTTAGGATTAAAATCAATTGCTTATAAAAAGCAAGGAAAACCAGCGCCAAAAGAGAAAAAGTTTACACGAATTTGGGCTGAAGATCATATCAAAGGTGACTTTTCCTCAGAAAATTTTGGTGAAAAATGGTTTGCTGATATTAAATTTATCAAAATTAACAACGAATGATTTTACCTACACTCAATTATTGAAATAAAATCCAATTACTTGCTCAATTTTTCAATTTCTAAAACAAGATTTGCAGAAGAAACTATAAACTTAGTAAAAGAAACAATCAAAAAGTATAAAATTAAACCAAAATTTTTCCATTCAGATCATGGCGTGGAATATGCGAACTACAAATTTGCTAATTTTTTAAAGCAAAATGGTATCCAACAATCAATGTCACCAAAAGGAAATGCCCTTGCAAACCGTCCTATTGAATATTTTTATGCGGTTTTTCAACGAGAATTGCTTAATATTGAGGGCGAAAATTTTGAAAATGTGGCTATTGCTTATCAAAAAATAAGTGAATTTATTGATTGGTATAACAATGAAAGGCCTCAAGGTTGCTTATCATATAAAACTCCAAGTTATTATATGAGGTAAATTATTTGTCAAATTTTTTAAAATGAACATGCTAAAAAAAATCAACAAAAGTGGTGCAATCAAAATCATAGAAAAAAAACTAATTGTCGGAACTTTTTCTACTTATTTATTGTACCAAGCATTTTTTTTTTTTTTTTTTTGAAAATGCTTAATAAGGTTTTAGTGTAAAAAAACATGGATTTGTCGCTATTTTTGCGTATTTATATCCAATAAAAGGTGAATTTTTGCAATCAAACAGGGTAGCTCAGGAAAATTCTCAAAATTTTTATTTTTTATTTTTTATTTTTTTGTTAAAATAATACGGAATTTATATCTTTTCAAAGAAGCTTAACGAAGCTTAATATAGTTATTTATAATCGCAAAACATTTTTCGTTTTGCTTTTTTCACATTCAATAAAAAAAATGGTATAATTAAAACATAATTAAATAATATTAAAAACAAATTTTATTTGTTAAGTGTTTGACTTTAAAACTAAAGAAAGGAAAAAAAATTTTAATGCAAAAAACGGAAAAATTTTCCAGAACTGTCTTAGGTGATATTCACCCCTCAGAGTTAGGTATTGTTGATTGTCATGACCATTTAATTAAAAATTATGGTCCTGAGGCTCATGAACACCCTGATTTTGTGATGCTTTCAAACGAAGCTGCAATTGCTGAATCGCTCGAATTTGCAGCTCGCGGCGGAAAAACATTGGTAACAATGGATCCGCCAAATGTTGGTAGAGATGTTTATCGCATGCTCGAAATCGCCCAGGAATTAGCTGGTAAAGTTCATATTATTATGTCCACCGGTTTCCACAAGGCCGCTTTTTATGACAAAGGTGCTTCTTGGCTTGCGCTTGTTCCAACTGATGAAATTACTAAAATGGTTGTTGCTGAAATAACCCAAGGAATGGATGAGTATAATTATTCTGGTCCAGTTGTTAAACGTTCAAAGGCAAAAGCAGGAATAATTAAAGCCGGAACAGGTTATGGTGCAATTGATCGCCTCGAATTAAAATCTTTGGAAGTTGCCGCAAGAGCTTCAATTGAAACCGGTGCGCCAATTTTGGTTCACACTCAACTAGGAACAATGGCTTATGAGGCTGCTAAATATTTAATTGATTTTGGTGCTAATCCTCGTAAAATTCAGCTTTCACACTTAAATAAAAATCCTGATAAATATTATTATGCAAAAATAATTAAGGAATTAGGTGTGACTTTATGTTTTGATGGTCCTGATCGTGTTAAATATTATACTGATGCAACCTTAGCTGAAAATATTAAATATCTAGTTGATCTTGGACTCCAAAAACATATTACTTTATCACTTGATGCAGGTCGGGTTTTATACCAACGAAACTACGGAATGCTAAAAGGGAAAATGAGCTTTGGATTTACCTATCTTTTTGATCGGTTTATCCCACTTTTAAAGCAAGTTGGTGTTAGTCAAGAAGCAATTGATGATATTCTAGTTAACAATCCTGCTGAAATTTTAGCCTTTGATGAGCCGCGAAAATTTGACCCGTCAATTCTTCCTGAGTACGTACTAGAACTCAAAAAAGCTTTTAAAATCTAGGATTTTAAATTCTAAATAACTATTTATTAGTTTAAACTTTAAAAAATTTTAAGAAAGGAAATAAAATGTCGCTTAGTAAAAAGAACAAATTACTTTTTGGCCTACTTATTTTCTTGGCAGTTAACATTTTAATTATCGGGATCACACTCGGTGTTCGAATGGGTCATAATGGCGAGGATTTTTCAACTGCCCTTGTTTTTCTTGTTCGAGTAGTTTATCTTGATAACTATTTAAGACAAAATCCACTTTTGCTTGGATCACTGGTTCTTGTTGGTTATCTTGTTTTAGGTCGGGGCGGTCGAGAAGCAATTCTTGGCGCACTAAAAACAGCTATCGGAGTTTTCCTTTTAGGAATTGGAGCAGCTACTCTAGTTCGACTAGCTGCTCCAGTTTTTGGAGCAATTGGAGATATTAAATCCGGTGGTGTTGTTCCGCTTGATCCTTATTTAGGGTGAACTTCTGCGGGCAATTTTCTTGAGAAAAGCTTTGGACAAGCAAATAACTTTCTGTCTTTAGCATCTTTCACCTTCATTGCCGCCTTTATTGTTAATATTTTAATGGTTTTGGCAAAAAGGTTCACTAACACAAATTCAATTGTGATTACTGGACATATTATGCTTCAGCAATCAACAGTTGTTACCGCACTTTTATATGTAATTTTATTCCGTTCAATTCCATTGCTTGATGGTGGGGCAATTTCTGCTGGATCTCAAGTTGGACTTGTAATTATTTCTGGTCTATTTTTAGGAATTTACTGAGCAACTTCATCGGTTGCAACCTTAAAAATAACTAACCTTGTTACCCAAAATGCTGGTTTTGCCGTTGGTCACCAACAAATGCTTACTTTATTTACTAGTTACAAAATGGGTCGCTTTTTTGGAAACAAAGAGCATAGTGCTGAAAATCGTAAATTACCTCAATCACTCAAAATTTTTGAGGACAACATTTTTACCCAAACAATAATTATGCTATTTCTCTTTGCAATTTTATTTGCGATAATTATTGGTTACCATGGATTAGAAAAAACTGTTAATGATACATACAGTGGATTTACCGGGGAAGCTGCAAAAATTGGTGCTACTTGAAATGGATCATATAGTGGTGCAAACTTTGTTCTCATAATTCTTGGTGGAGTACTCCAAATAATTGCTTCCTTAATCGCAATTATGACTGGTGTTAGAATGTTTGTTACTGAATTACAACAGTCATTCCACGGAATTTCTGAAAAAGTAATTCCTGGTGCTGTTGTTGCTGTTGACATTGCCGCAACTTATGGATTTTCAATTAACGCCGTTACTTATGGATTCCTTGGTGGGGTTTTTGGGCAATTTTTAGCTGTCTTTATCGCAGTTGGTCTTGCTGCAATCCCTGGAAACAATTATTCCTTAGTTGCAATTCCACTCTTTATCACACTCTTTTTCAACTCAGGAGCAATGGGAGTTTATGCTAATGCCTCAGGAGGTTGAAAAGCTGCATTTATTGTTCCAGCAATAATTGGATTCTTTGAAATTATTGTAATTTCATTTGGTCTAAAATTAATCCAAAATATTGCTGATGTTGGAATTCCTGTTGGTCAAAATCCAGTTACAACCGGATTTTTAGGAATGGGTGACTGAAACCTCTTCTTTGGACTTAGCCTAATTATCGGTCAATTCCACTATGTTTTAGGATGAATTATTATTTTTGTTGGAATGATTGGTCTAATTCTTTTAGGTCAAGGAGTTGATTCAACAAAACAAACTAAAAAAACATGACTGCAAAAATTACTCAAAGTTAATGTTGATTTAGTTCAAAAAGAAGCCTAATTTATTAAGTTTTTCAAATTTTTATATTTTTAGTATAAAAAATCTTGGTTTTTGCGAAAACCAGGATTTCCTAAATCGAAGATAAAAATGCAACGTATAGTATAATAATATTATAGTTGCATTTTTTTATTTTTGGAGTATCATGGAAAGAAGAAAATTTAAACATTTTAGTTTTGAAGATTTAGTAAAAATTGAGTTTTTATTGCAGCAGAACAAAAGTATTAGATTTATTGCTAAACAACTTAATGTCGCACCCTCAACTGTCTCAAGAGAAATTAAAAGAAATCTAAATGAATATGGAATTTATGAAGCTAATTTAGCAATAACAAAAAGACGAAAAAGATATTATCATAGGTATTATTTTAGATTTGTTGAGCTAGGAAAATATGAGGAATTTAGCAAAATTTTTGCAATAAAATATGACAAAAAAGTCCATGGAGTTAAAGCTACATATTTTTATATAGCAGAAAATTTCCCCGACATTGAAAGACCGTCTTTAAAGACTGTTTTTAACTGAATCAAAACTAATAAATGGGTAATAGTTAGGAGTGACAGACTCAGAAAATATTACAAAAAAGGTGGAAAAAGAACCAGAAATGCCGTGCAAAGATTAGTTCCAGAAGGTTATGTAAAACCCATTTGAGCACGTGATAAATCCATAGATTCAAGGCAAGATTTTGGACATTGAGAGCTAGATTTAGTTGTTGGCAAAAAGGCTAGCGGACACGATAATATCCTAACCTTAGTAGAAAGAAAAACTAGAAAATTATTTGCTAAAAAAGTGCGAAATAAAAATCCCAAAACCATCAATAAAGCTATCAAAGATCTTGCAAATGAAAATAATTTACATATCAAAACTATCACTTGCGACAATGGGATTGAATTTGAGGAAATTGCAATATTGGCATATTGATTAAAAGTAATAATTTATAAGGCAGAACCTTATGCTTCATTTCAAAGAGGTTCTAATGAGCATGCAAACGGATTAATTAGAAGATTTTATCCAAAAGGTTTTGATTTTAACCTAATTAGTGATGATGATTTGCAAAATACAATCAGTAAAATTAACTCAATGCCTAGAGAAATTTTTAATTGAAAATCCGCTTTTGAGGTCTTTAATGATAATATGGTGATTTAACATTTAAAAAAATCGCCAAACGGCGATTTTAAAAATACGTTTATGTTGCATTTATATTTTTAATTTGGGAAATCTTGGTTTTTGCGAAAACCAGGATTTTTTTATTTGCTTTTTGCAAAATTGTTATATAATTTTAAAATTATAGTAAAAATTATTTTTGTTTGCTGCATTAAATAAAAATAAAGGAGTAATTATGTCATTAAAAATTGTCGCTGCATGTGGAAATGGAATGGGAACTTCAATGATAATCAAGTTGAAAGTTCAAAAAATAGTAAAGGAATTAGGGGTTGATGCTTCTGTAGAAGCCCTTTCAATGGGTCAGTCAAAAGGACTGACAAATTCAGTAGATATAATTATCGCCTCAAAACACCTTGTTAGCGAGTTTAATCAAAACCAAAAAGCTAAAATTGTTGGCGTAACTAATTTAATGGACGAAAATGAAATTAAAACTGCATTAAGTCCAGTTCTTGAGCAACTTGTTTAGATTTATCTTTTTTTGATTTAGGAGAAAATCTTATGTCAGTTAATTTACTCACAAATTTAATTGAAAATGACTCAATTTTAATTAATCAAAGAGCCCAAACCTGGCAAGAAGCAATTGAAGTCTCATGTAAACCGCTTGTTGAAAAAAAATTAATAAGCCCAAATTACATTGACTCGATAATCAACTCAACAATTGAACACGGACCTTATTATATACTTGCCCCTTTTCTTGCAATGCCTCATGCCGAAGCTGGAAAAGACGTATTTAAAGATTGTTTTTCACTTGTTGTCTTTGATAAACCTTTTTATTTTGACCAAGATAGCCGTCCTGTTCAAATTTTAATAACTCTTGGCGCAACAAGTGCAGATATTCATACCGCAGTTGCCCTACCCCAAATAGTTGCGGCTTTTGAAGATGTTGATAATATTGATAAAATTATTAAAGCTACATCAAAAGAAGAAATAATTGCAGTCCTTGAAAAAGTTGATTTTTCAAAATACCTTAATTCATAACTTTTTCTTTAAAATTTGAATTTAAAAACCCACAAATTCGTGGGTTTTTAAATAAAAAACCCCTTTGATTTTCAGTCAGAGGGGTTTTTTATTATTTTAAAATCAACCCTTTGCAAAAAAAAAAAAAAAAATATTTGGTTTAAAAAAATTTTAGGTTATAATTACACTCACTAAGAATAATTAATAAATTTTGTATTGAATTAAGGGGGAATTAGTCATGTTTTTTGTCGATAAAATCAAATAGTGCGAATTATCCATTATGTTTTTAAATATAATGGTATGCCTTAAATTTAACCGTTTAGAAATCTTCAAATTTAGGGCTTTTAATTATTGTTCTTTCAAAACTTCATATGTTTTTTTAGGCTCAATGCAAATAAAAACGAGTTTTCTATTTGCATTGAGTTTAAATAGTAGTTGTATTTTTTGATGGTTTTTGCAGTGTTTTAAACTAAAAAAGCAGTTTAAAAATTTCATAATTTTGCTTTTTAAGTTAAAATTTTAGCTTTTTTTAGTTTGCTTTATTTGATTAATAAGTGGATTTTGCATGCATGAGTGTTAGATTTATAATTCAGCGTTTTTGCTTTGATAGTTATTTTTTTTGAGTTTCCCAAAAAAGTTAAAAAAGTGTCCAAAAAAACCCGGACACTTTTTAAGATTAGCTTATCAAACTGGGAAACTGGGGATAACAATTAAATAGCGAACTTTTGTGTTTTTTATCTTTTAGTTTTTAACTATTTTGTTTTGCCTTTGTAAATAAGTTATCCAGTCTTACTCGCGAAGATTTATCATCGCGAAATTGGAAAAATATATTTGGATCTAATGCCTGATTTCTGATAAATAAATCATCGATTGATTTAGTGTAATCTCTGTTTTTATAACCCTTAAATTGTGTGTCAAGTTTTTTAGTATCTTTTCCACTATTATCAACTAAGTTAATGTCTTTGCTTTGATCAATTTGTACACCCGCAGCTTTAAGACTGGTTAAGTTAATAATTTGCTTATTTTGCTTATCTACATCGATATATTTATTAATACGGTTTGGAGTTATTCTAATATTTCTTTGTGGTTCAAGCAAATATTTCTGATTTAAAAATTTTTCGGCAAATACTTTTTTACCATCTTTGATTTCATATCGAATTGGATAAGCTTCGATGTGAACGTGCGGTGACCAACCACCATTGTTAGAAATTTGCCCAATAGTACCAAAAGTAGTATTTTTTTCTAATTCTTTTGGACTAATCGGACTAGCATCTTTTATATAAGTTGCTATTCTTGAAGAGTTTTTATTACCTTGTTCAACTTGTGCTGTTTGACCTAAAAGTCCAAGTGTATTATTGTCTAAGTGTATAAAAAAGAAAACAACAGCATCTACATTGCGTAAATATTTGTCCTTAATTTCTTGACTAATTTCTAAGTCGTTAAGGTCAACTTGTAGTGCAACGCTAGTTCCAATTCCTTCAGCGGCTCCTTGAGTTGGTAAGTAGTAAGCCCCTAGTAATTTTGATTTAGAAAAAGTTTTTAGCGGTAGACCAGTTGGAACTAAAACATCTTCACCATAATGGACGGCTTGAGTTAATTTATTATCAGTGTAGAAAGTACGAAATTCTTTGTAACCACCAGAAGTTACAAAAGATTTACTCTCTTCATTAATACTGTTACTAATTTCGCCAATATTTCTTCTTTCTAATTCTGGTATATAAACTGAAGCATTATAAGGTGAAAAAATTTGATTTTTATTTAATAATGAGGTTGAAGAATCAAATAGAGGAACAAATTTTGGCACTCCAATATTAAAATCATCAATATCAAAGTCTTGGAAAATAGGATTTTTTGATTTAAAGCTAATTTTAGCCTTAGTTGTGTATGGAGCTAAACTAGTATCGTTAGTTTTTTCTGAAATATTAATTTTAATATCAAAAAAGCTATTTTGATCAAAGTTAGTTACAAAATCATTTTTATTGACATTGGCAAAATCATAGTTGAAAAAACTAATTCCACCTTTGACTTGAACTTTTAAATATTTTTTAAATAGTCGCTGGACTTCCTGTTGATCTAGTTGCCTAAAGTCTTCAATTTTGTAGACTTTTTCTGTACTGTAAGCATTTTGTCCACTACCTGTGGTTGTGACAACAGTGACTAAAATAGATTTTAGATCTTCTCCTAGCTTGACATCTTTTAGATAATATTGACTTTTAGTATTTTCAGGAATTTCTACTGTAAACAAATCAATATCTTTTAGTTGTTTATCAAGATATTTAGTTCTAATTAAAGTATCAGTCTCACCTTTAATTTCTTCTTTAGAGTTTAAATTTTCAAGAGCACTATAAACAGAAATATTAACTTTATTTTTATAGTCGATTTTGCTAATCATTTTAGCTTTATTAATATTATCCTGCTTTGCCTTATTTGGAGCAAAACCGCTAATTTGTTTATAAATTGTAATAAAATTTTCTCTTTTGTAAGGGTTCTGTTTGTCATCAGCATTATAATATCTAATAGTGATAGGAATATCTAAAATTCTTGTGTCATCATTATTTTCTTGAATTTGATTATAGTTTATTTCATAATAGAAATTATTTAGATCCATGTTAATTTGTTTAGCTTTTGATTCTAAGCCTTGTAAATCTAAATTTAATTTGATAAAGCGATTTGCCAATTTATTTTGCTTGAAATTTTTAATTTCCACTTTAGCTTGATCTAAAGTTAAAGTATTATTTTCAACTGTTGGTTGAACTATTTGATTGTTAGAATTAATTTGCTGTAAGTCTGAAATATGCGATACTTGAAAGTCTTGATTAATCTTGATTAATTTGGAGTTAGAATTTTGGACTTGATAAGGCACTTTAGCAAACTCTGCCCTTATAAATTGTTCTAAATTATTAGTTTTAAACAAATCAATATTAAATTGTGGCTCATAAATTGAATAGTAAGGGTGTTTTTTATTTAATTCTAAATTAGTAGAACTTGTAAATAAATTAGCGCTGTTAGTTGTTCCACAAGAAACCACGGTAGCAACGGTCAAAGTAGAAGTTAATATACCTAAAAATAGTTTTTTGTATTTTTTTCTAAACATTTTCTTTCCTTTGTTAGATTTTATAAATTAAAACTTAAGTTTGAAGAACTGGCAATACCTAAAAATATTAGACTTAAAATCGCAGGTATTAAAATAGTTGTCAGTATGTTAATAAGGATTTGCCACAAATAATGTCTGATACTAAAATTATTGATTTTTCTTATTGCTAAGTAAGGTATAATCACTAAAGTTGACCATAAATTAAAATTGATAAAACCGGTATTGGTGTTAATAATAAAGAAAAATAGCAACAAGATAAATAAAACAATCTGATGATCAAATAAAGTTAAATTGGCACTAAAAGGAATTCTTGGAATACTCATTAAAATGAAAACAAATAATGAACCAAAAAAGATCTCTTTTTGTAAATAAGTGCTAATTTTAGGGGTCTTTTCAACCATAACTATTTTGTGAAAATCTTCTTTATGTTTTAAGATATTTTTTACTGTTTTTACATATAAAAAGAAGGCCAAATAACCAAAAATAACACCTAAAATTTGACTGATAAAAATGTAAAAATAACCTTGATAAAGCAATGTTCCTGTAAAAGAATTTGTCAGGCCTTTGATAATTGATTCAAATATGACAATTTGTGGTATTAAAAACGGTTTGATATCTGAATTTGATAAAAAACCAGAAGCTGCTTGAGCAATAAAAAGTGCTGAAAAAAATGAAAGAGTATAGAGAAAACTTGAAACAAAAATATTTGACTTTAGCTGATATACAATATGTTTTGATGTCAAAAAGAAAAATATTAAAAGTAGTGATCCTAAAAATTCAATAAAGGCAACTCTAGTATTTCAAAAGACAGAAAGCATTTCAAATTTTGTCATTAGCCAACCTTATAAGTTAATCATTTTTCATAAAAAGTGTCTATTTTTATAGACTTTTTTGACTAATCAGTAGATTTTATACTACCGTCAATTGTTCTAGAATTTTATTTGCTTGAGTAACCATTGGATTTTTAAGTCCAGTAGTTTTAACTAATACATCTTCATTTTTGTTAGAAATTTGTGCTTTACTTTTGTTTTTAGCATCTCAGGCAAGTCTAGTATTTTGTGATTTAAGGGCACTCAACATTAATTCCAGCCAAATAATTACTGAATTTGCTAAATTCAGTGTTTTTAAATAAGGATTTCAGTGAATCTTACTACTGCCTGTTTGTTTTACACTGATTCCTTTTTTGTTTTGTTGATAATTAATTTCTTGGAAGTATTTTTGCTCTAATTGTTTTATTTTGTTAAGATTTTCTTGGTTAACTTGAGATTTAACAGCAACAAAATCTTGATCATTTTTCAAGATTTTGTTATAATATTTTACCAATTGATTTTCTCCTGTCAAAGTTTGCATAAGTGGTATTGGCAAACTTTGAAAAATTCCAAAAAAGATTTCATCATCATTACATTGAAATCCACAACCAATCAAAAAAGACATAGGAGCTAATCTCATGCTAGAACCTATGGAGGTTTTCAATTTTTCTTTCAAATAATCTCCTATTTTTTATTAAAATAATTTATTAAAATAAGTAGTAAGCAAATAAAATTATAACAAAATAATTGTCTAAGTATTATTGTATTTTCTATTAAAGTCACATTTTATGAGCAAAAAATGTAAAAAAATAATCACTTTTTAATACTATAAACTCTCAAGTACGGATTTTTTTACCACAAGCAAGAATATTTGCTATCTAAATCAACGATAAAAATTTGATAGCTGCTTTATCAATTTGAGTATCATTAAAATTGCTGTAAAAAAAAAAAAAAAATATTTTTAAATTAGTAGAAAAAGTTCCGACAATTAGTTTTTTACCTATGATTTTGATTACACCACTTTTGTTATTTTTTTCTAGCATGTTCATTTTAAAAAATTTGGACAAATAATTTACCTCATATAATAGCTTGGAGTTTTATATGATAAGCAACTTTGAGGCCTTTCATAGTTATACCAATCAATAAATGAACTTATTTTTTGATAAGCAGTAGCCACATTTTCAAAATTTTGGCCCTCAATATTAATCAATTCGCGTTGAAAAACCGCATAAAAATATTCAATAGGGCGGTTTGCAAGAGCGTTTCCTTTTGGCGACATTGATTGTTGGATACCATTTTGCTTTAAAAAATTAGCAAATTTGTAGTTCGCATATTCCACGCCATGATCTGAATGGAAAAATTTTGGTTTAATATTATACTTTTTGATTGTTTCTTTTACTAAGTTTATAGTTTCTTCTGAAAATCTAGTTTTAGAAATCGAAAAATTGAGCAGGTAATTGGATTTTGTTTCAATAATTGAGTGTAGGTAAAATCATTCGTTGTTAATTTTGATAAATTTAATATCAGCAAACCATTTTTCACCAAAATTTTCTGAGGAAAAGTCACCTTTGATATGATCTTCAGCCCAAATTCGTGTAAACTTTTTCTCTTTTGGCGCTGGTTTTCCTTGCTTTTTATAAGCAATTGATTTTAATCCTAAAAATTCGTAGTGCTTTTGAAAAACGTACGTGGATACATAATTTCCCTGATTTATGTAAATATTATATAGGACGTCACGCCCTTTAACTTTTCGATTTAAATTGAAATTTTCAAGAATTCACTCAAGTAATTTTTCATCATAAACTATTTTCTTTGGTGGTTTTTTTGCCCTTATTTTCTCATAAATCGAAGTGCGATTAATATTGAAAACACTACAAATTCTAGTGCAATTTTCGATTTTATCTCTATCTTTCTCTTGTTCTTGCTTTCGTTTTTTGAGTTCCTCAAGAATAATTGCGGGGTCAATCCCGGATTTTCTAAGAACACTCTCCACTATTTCTTGATAAATTCCACGATCATTTTCAGAAAGATCGTTAATTGTATATTTCTTTTTTGGTTTACGCGGAGATTTGATTTTTCCACGAGTACTTATCAAACTTTTCATATCATTATTATAAAACTTTTTTTGCCAATTTCTTATCAAATTATTGGCATATATATGCAACATTCATTCTTTACGTGCATATTTACTTTTCGATTTGCTTTTGTAAATTTCTCTAAATTCTTCAGCAAAATGCAAAATTGCGTTTTTTAACCCTTTAGATTCGGCAATTTTAATGTATTTAAATTTGTCTTCAATTGTGAATTTGTATTGTTTCATTTTGACACACCTTTTTTCGAATGGTCTGAAACTAGTATACTAATTTAAAAAAAATATTTTTTAAATTTCAAAAATAATGTATAATTACCTTTGAGCTACCATTTAGGTATGTTATGCTTTGGTTATGTTCAAACCGCTCAAATGAACTTCTTTGACTTTGCAGTTGTAGTTAAAGCAAAAAACTGTACCACCAAAACAATTTTTTTGGTGGTTTTTCTATTAATTAAGGGGCTTATTTAATGTTTAGAATCTTTTTCAAATAAGCGCCAGTGTAGGATTTTTCTACCTTTGCAACAGCCTCCGGAGTTCCTTTTGCAACAATATTTCCCCCGTCTTGTCCGCCTTCAGGTCCTAGGTCAATAATATAATCTGCAACTTTAATTACATCCAAGTTGTGCTCTATAATCACGACGCTATCGCCATTATCCACTATTCTATCAAGTACTTTAATTAAATTTGCAACGTCATAATTATGTAGCCCTGTTGTTGGCTCATCAAGAACAAAAAGTGACTTTCCTGTTGGTTTTTTCTGTAAAAATGTCGCTAATTTAATTCTTTGAGCCTCCCCACCTGAAAGTGTTGTGGCTGATTGACCTAGTTTTATATAGCCAAGACCAACGTCAACCAAAGTTTGCAATTTTGCAACAATTTTTGGCCAGTTATTAAAAAACTCAAGTGCCGCTGAGACTGTTAATTCGAGAATATCTGCAATAGTTTTACCGTGAAAACGAATTTGCAGAACATCAGGTTTATACCTTTTTCCTTGACAGTTATCACATAAAACATATATATCGGGCATAAAATGCATTTCAATTTTTATTTGTCCATCGCCTTGACATTTATCGCACCTTCCGGATTGTAAGTTAAAAGAGAATTTTGACTTAGAAAATCCAAGCGATCTTGCTTGCTCAGTGTTTGCAAAAATCTCACGAATATCGTCAAAAACAGATGTATATGTTGCTGGATTTGAGCGCGGCGTCCTTCCAATTGGACTTTGATTGACAGCGACTAATTTGTCAATATTAAAAAGTCCCCTAATTTCATCACATTTCCCAACGCGAATATTTGTTGCGCCAAGGTGTTTTGCAATCCCATTAACCAAAATTTGATTTACCAATGTTGATTTACCTGAACCTGATACCCCTGTTATAACAACAAATTTACCTAAAGGAATGTTTATACTGATTTTTTTTAAATTATTTTCTCTTGCTTTTTCGATAATTATAAATTTACCATTGCCACTGCGACGTTTTTTAGGAACTGGAATTGCTAATTTATTAGTTAAAAATTGTCCTGTAATTGATTTTGGTTCGTTTTCAATGTCCTCAAGTTTACCGGCAGCAACTAAATACCCACCGTTTTCACCAGCATTAGCACCTATATCAACTAAATAATCAGCAGCCAAAATAGTCTCAAGATCATGCTCAACAACTATTAAACTGTTACCAATTTCAACCATTTTTTTCAAAGTTGCAATTAATCTGTCATTATCCTTTTGATGCAATCCAATTGAAGGTTCATCAAGAACATAAAGTACCCCAGTTAATTGTGATCCTACTTGACTTGCAAGCCTAATTCTTTGCGATTCTCCTCCAGAAAGTGTTGCCGCTGACCTACTTAAATTCAAATATGAAAGCCCAACATTGTCTAAAAAAGAAAGTCGATCGCGAATTTCTGAAAGAATCAATTTTGAAACTTGTTGATCAAAGTCAGATAAATTTAAATTCTTAAAAAACTCAATTAGATTTTTAATAGACAACTGTGATAATTCAAAAATATTATAATTTTCAATTTTTACTGCAAGAGCATAATTATTTAGTCTAGCGCCTTGGCATGTGCTGCACAAAAATTCAGACATCATTTTTTTAAATCAAAGACGAAGATCTTCACTAGTTGTGTCCCAAAATTTACGCTGGATTCGACTTAAAATACCTTCAATTGGCCGAAAATAATCATATCTTTTTCCACTTTCGGAAACTAACGAGTAATTAATTGATTCTTTTGAGCCATAATTGATAATTTCAAGCTCTTTTTTAGTAAGTTCGTTGATTTTTTTATCAGGTGAAATTTCAAAATACTCAAGCAAAATTTGCAGCTCTTGCCATTCTAATGATTTTGTATTTATTGATTTACCAAAGTATTTTATCGCACCTTGATTAATAGATAAATTTTTATCAGGAACAACAAGATCAAAATCAGCCTCTAAATTTGTCCCTAATCCTTTACAAGTTTTGCACATTCCATAAGGTGAATTAAATGAAAAAAGTCGATTTTCTAAACTTGGCATTTCAAAATCGCCAAAGGGACAAGCCTGTAATTTTGAAAATCTAACTACTTCAGAATCGTCAAACTCACAAAGAGCAATTCCTTTTCCCATTTGAAATGCTAATTCAAGTGAAGATTGAAGTCTAGTTTCTTCATCATCATCAAGAATAAATCTATCAATAATAACAGAAATTGTGTGTCTTTGCTTTGGATCAAGGTTAATGTCATCTGCAAGATAATATGTAACATCATTAATTTTAAGTCGCAAAAAACCTTGATTTTTAAGATTTTCAATTAAATTTCGGTGAGATCCGCGCTCAGATTGAACAACAGGAGCCATAATTACAATTCTAGTACCTTTTGGCCGTGACAAAATTGAATTCAAAATGTTAACAATTTTTTGAGGAACAATTTCAGCTTTATGATTAGGACAAAAAGGCTTACCAATTTTGGCAAATAAAAGCCGAAAATAGTCATAAATTTCGGTAATTGTTCCAACAGTTGAGCGCGGATTGTTATGACTTGTTTTTTGCTCAACAGAAATTGTTGGCAAAAGTCCGTAAATAGCTTCAACTTTTGGTTTTTTAGTTCCGCCTAAAAATTGTCGCGCATATGAACTCAAAGAGTCTATATAACGTCGTTTTCCTTCTTCATAAATCGTATTAAAGGCTAAAGATGACTTTCCTGACCCTGAAACCCCAGTAAAGACAACTAATTTATTTTTAGGAATTACAAGGTCAAAATTCTTTAAATTGTTCTCACTTGCACCTTTGATGTAAATAAAATTATGCGTGTCTTTATTTTTTAACATTTCTTAATTGCTTTCTGTTGTTTGTTTAGGTTTTGAATTTTCAGCTTTTCCAATTTTATCATTCAAATTTTGGCTTTTATAATTTTTTTTGCTTGTTATTGGCTTTTTATAAAAAGTTGCTTGCGTAGAATCGGGGCTTTTAGGGTAAAAAACCGGACATATTTTATTGTTTTTAAAGCGAACAGTTTGCTTTTTGACAAAATTTTGGTTTAAATTTTTACTGTTTTTATTATATTTTTTATTATTATAATTTAAGTTTTCAAAATTGTCACTATCTGTATTTTTTGAAAAAGCAACAGGATTTTCTTTTATATTTTTTGGAAAAAGTTGTTTAAAATTCGCTGTATTTTGATTTTTTCTAAATTTTGCCTGAATATTTTTAGTGTTCAAATTATCACCAGAATTGGCTAGATTTGTTGTCAAATAATTAGGTTTTTTTGATTGAATCCATGTTTTTTTATTTTGTAAAGACTCACTATTAGCAAAAGTTTTTTCCTGATTTGAGTTAGTCTGAGCCTCATTTTTCACAAAATTTTGTGAATTTAATGATTTTTTTGTTATTTTGTTTGGAATAATTTTTTTACTTGGTTTGTTTAATTTTTCATCTGTGCTTTTTTGGATATTATAATAATTTAGATTTTTTTTGCTTAAATTATTCGACTTAACAGCTATATTTTCGCTAGAATTGCCATTTTTTTGCGAATTTAAGCTTGAGGACTTATTATTTGGATTTGGTTTTACAACTTTTTTATTAACTGGGTTTGCCAATTTTGTCTGGGTCGCTTTATAATCAACAAATTTTTCTGCTTCTTTTTGTTCATAGTTGGCTAAAAAATCAAATTTTTCATCAACAAAAATAAATTTTGACAAAACAACCGGATTTCAACGTTTTGACCGATGGAAATATGAACCCAATCTATTTTTTAACAGTTGCTTTAACTGTGGCATTGATCAGTTTGGATCTTTTTGCACAAAAAAACGAATTGATGAATAGCTAATTCGCCTAATATCGGCAATAATTGGACTTCCTGTTCGAATTGAAAAGACACCTTTTGTAATAATCGAGATTCTACCTTTAATTTCATTATTTTTTTTATCAAAAGGGACAAAAATAAAAACAACACCGTTTTCACGCATGTATTGACGTTCATTTATAATCCGCGAATTATCACGTGAAATTGTATCTCCATCAATATAAATTGGCTCGCACGGAATTTTTCTCTTGGTTTTACGAACTTCTTGGTTAACAATTTCAAAAACTTCACCATTATCCGGAATTATCACATTTTTTGGATTAACTCCAGATTCAATTGCCGTCTGGGAGTGAGCAAGAGCCATCCGGTATTCGCCATGATAAGGGAAAAAATATTTTGGTTTTGTTAGTTGGAAAATTTTTTCATGTTCAGATTTATAAGCATGCCCTGAAGTATGAAGATAACCATCAGGTCCGTTTTCCTTAATAATTGCGCCTAATTTATAAAGTCGGTTAATTAAATGCTCAATTTTAATTTTGTTGCCTGGAATTGGCGATGAAGAAAAAATAATCATATCACGAGGTTCAATACTGATTTTAGGGTGTTTTTTGTTTGACATTCGATCAAGAGCGGCAAGTTGTTCACCTTGAGATCCAGTTGTTAAAATTAGCATTTGATTTTCTTCAACACCTGATAAATTTTTACCAAGAAAAGCCTCATCAGGAGCATTAATATAACCAGAACGCCGACCAATATTAATCCCATTTACCATCGATCTCCCAAAGACAAGAATTTTCTTATCTAATTTAATTCCAATTTCAATTAGTGCCTTAATTCTTGTTAAGTTTGAGGCAAATGCCGTAATGATAATTTTTCTTGTTGCCGCACGCATATGCATTTCAATATCAGCAAGAATGTCGCGCTCAGAGGGTGAGTGGTTTGGCCGCATTGCATTTGTTGAATCTGAAAAAAGTACTGTCAGATTGTTTTTCCCAATTTGTTTTAACTTATCAAAATCAGTGTAATTTCCAATTGGCGTATAGTCAAAACGAAAATCGCCAGTACACATAATTGAGCCATGTTTTGAAGTTACTCGAACACCAAAGGCATCAGGAATTGAGTGCTGAGCTGTTCAAAAGTCGACTTTAAAACTTTCAAAATAATAGACATCGTCCTTTTTTATTTCAACAAACTCAATTTCCTTTTTAATTTTATGGTCAACAAATTTGGCTTTTAAATATTCAATTGCAATTTTTGGGGCAAAAATTTTTTTAATTTGAACTTCTTGAACAAGGTAGACAATTCCGCCGATATGATCTTCGTGACCGTGGGTGATAAAAATACCACGAATTTTTGCTTGATTTTTTAAAAGATATTGGTAATTTGGGACCATTCCTTTGATTCCTGTTGAAAAAAGGTTAGCAAACTTAATACCAGCATCAATAATTACAATATCATAATTATCTTCAATTATAAGCGTTGATTTCCCAATTTCTTGCATTCCGCCAAGACCAAAAAAACGGGTTGGGTTAGTAGTTAGTGACATATTTTTCCTGTCATAATTATCAAATATTATATTTTTTAAGGGATAATAAATTCTAAATTTATAAAAATGAATTATTTATTATAAAAATGATTTTCAAACTAACAATAATTTTTAGTCACAACTTCTAGACTAAAAATTGGATTGTCTTCATTTGAATTTAAATAAAAACAAATTTTAACAAAATTTTAGTTTTTTCTAAAATTTACTTTTTGCAAACACGAATTAGACCTTGATTTTCAAACCCAATTACAAATTCGTTAGAATAAAATGATAAACTATCCAAAATTTGCTCACGAACATGTCCTAAACCAACACCAGAAATTAGATTTATACATTGTTTATTGGATTTTCTAAATTCAAACATTAAATTTTCAACAATTGCTACTGTTTTTTGAGTGTCTAAACCGTGAAAGTCAAAACTTATTTTATCATCAAAATCAAAATTTGAAAAAATATTATTTTTTTGACTCTGAGTTAAATTTAATATTTGATCTCATTCACCAAAGTGAATTTCTTTTGATTTCTTTTTATTTTTCATTTTAAGATAATTAGCTTGACTATTTTAATTTAAGGTCGTTCTTAAATTAACTAAAATTTAATTATACCACATTTTTATTTTTTTATCTAATTTGAAAAATTTGCCTATTTTTAAATATGTGTTAAAATTAATTGTGCTATGGAAATAAAGAAAAACAATGAAATAAAAGTCAAATTAATTAATAAAGAAACATTAACATACCAACTTCTAGAGGATGCCAAGAAAGGTGATTGATTTTCCCTTGTAAGTGAAGTACAAAATTATATAGATGATCAAACAAAAAAGAAATTAAGCGAACATACCGAGCAAATTCGCAACAATATTTTTGCAAAAGATGTTAAAAATTTAATAGAAGAAAATTCAAATCTTAAGCTGAAAATTGAACAATTAAACTCCCAAAACAAATCGGTAAAATCGGAATTAAGCACAAAACATACAAAAGAAATTGGTCAAAAAGAAATTACTATTGCTGAAATGCAAGGAAAAATTAATGAACTGCTAGAAAAAATTAATGGTATGGAAAAACACCAAGATAGCACCATTAATAGTGCTATCAAACAAAAGGAAGCGGAATTTTTATCTGCTCAACTTAAAGCAAACGAGCAATTTAAGCAAGAAACTGAGAAAAAATGGCTAGAACAAATAGCTCAAGTGCGTGACAAAACAACTGCTGATGTAAAAGCAGGATTTGAACATTCCCTTAACGAAAAAGATACTAAAATAAATGACCTAGAAGAGGAATTAAATAAATATAAAAATAAAAATATTAGTTCAAAACAAATAGGTGAAAATCTTGAAAACTGAATTTTAGAAAGGTATAGAGATGTTTTTCCTTTTGGTAAAGACGACAATGATTCAGTTGTTGTTGAACTAAAAAAAGATACACTAAATATTAAGGATGAACCAGGAGAAAAAGCAACAAAATCCGACTTTATTTTTACAATTAATGATCAAAGTCGTAATGTTGAAACAAAAATCATTTTAGAAGCAAAGTCTGAATCAAAAGAAAAATCTGGTAAACAAAAAAACAAAGATTTCTTCAAAAAAATTGAAGAAGACCGTAAAAAGAAAAAAGCTAGCTATGCTATTTTAGTAACAGAACTCGAGCCTGAGAAATACTTTACAATTGATGTGGCTCCTAATTATGAAAAGATTTTTATTTGTCGTCCACATTTTTATTTAGCACTTTTAATGCTTTTAAAATCAATAATTCTAAAAGAAAATAAATTAAATGTTCAAAGTCAAAGTCTTGAAGATGCAAGTAAAATCATTCAAAAATTTGATGACTGAAAAGAAAAAACACTAAAAGCATCAATAAACAAAATTAACACTAAAGCAGAAAAAAGCAGATCATTAGCACAAAGAATTATGCAGGATGCTCATGAAATTCAAGAGAACCTTAATCGAATTGTCGAAGTCTATTTAAACAATTTAACACAAAAAATTGATGCATTTAAAATTACTAAAATAACTGAAAAAATTGACGAAATTAATAAAAATAACCCCAATTTATAATTTAAAAAGTTATTATTAGTATCGATTTTGAATCCATGTAGTTAAAATATTTTTTTTTTTTTTTTAATACAATTAAAAAATATGTTATAATGTGTTATAGCTATTTCTATAAATAATTTGAAATAGCTATAACATAAATGGGGGTGACTCTGGTTTTGACAATTAAAAAAATTTTTTGGATGCAGTGGTTTGGTAGACCATAATACTAAGTAAATCTAAACGCAAAAGATTCAATTAAAGCTAAAGATAATGCAACATTTAATCACTCATTAATGAATACCCAATTAAATTTTGCAACACTTTAATTCATAATAAAACCTATAAGTTTTTTACTTCAATAATATATCTTCCTTAATTCAATATATTAAGTTTTCCCTGTAAGTACTAAAATAGTTAGTAAATATATGTTTTTGATTTTCAAATACATATTAAGATACAGGACTATTTAACTCCTTTGATTTATTAATTCTTATTCTTTATTCTTAACTTATTCTTATTCTTTAACTTATTCTTTATTCTTAATTCTTATTATTCTTATTCTTTTTTATTAACATATTCTTATTCTTTTTTATAAATTATTATATTTTTATACCTTTTATAATTAAATTTTTTAGAATCAAATTAAACTGTCGACTCCACTAAATTATTTTAATTGGATCGGGGTTCGAATCCCCGCACCTCCACCATATGAAAAAACTCCGTTAACTACGGAGTTTTTTCATATGGTTAAAATATTTGAAAAATTAATAAATTAATTTCAGACACAATCAAAAAGGTGTTCCGGATCAAACAATAGAAATTGACAGTTGAAGACAAAACTAAGTACACAAAATTGCTGAATTTAAAGGGTCAGAAATCCAAATTTTGCATTTTCTAGACAAATTTACACATGTATATGACAATAATTTAATAAGAAATTGACAAAAAAACTGTATAAAATGGGCAAAAAGTTTGACAGCACTCATGAGAAAAATAAATCTCCGTGCAAACCAAAAAAATCACAATTCATGATCTTTTGAAAAAAATTAACATATTATAAAAAAATAAGGTAATGTTAAATATTATGTGTTTTATAGTAAGTAATTTTGATAAAATTTATTATAAAGGACCAAAATATGAAAAAACAGCAAAAAACATTATCCCCATTTGAATTAGAAGCTAAAAAAATTGTTGACAAATATGCTGATTATAAAAAATTAAAAAAAGAAGATTTTCACAACGAAATTTCGCATATGTTTAAAACTTTTACTGAGGCGCTCTTAAGGGCTGAATTAAGCGAACATTTAGGATATGAAAAAAGCAACCGAAGCAAAAAAGGCGTGCATAGACCGAATAAGCGAAACGGATTTTCGGACAAAACTGTGAATTATAATCATAATAATTTTCGTCTAAAAATACCAAGAGATCGAAATGGCACTTTTGAGAACAAATTACTCGGTAAATACGAAACAAGTTTAGCTGATATCGAAGAGCAAGTGTTTTCACTTTTTGCATCAGGAATGTCATATGAAAATATTGTTAATACAATAAAAAGTATCTATAAAAAAGAAATAAGTAATGCCTGAATTTCTTCAGTTACTGACAAATTATTGCCTGAAATTGAAAAGTGAAAATCGCGAAAAATTGAGAAATCCTATCCAATTTTGTACATTGATGGGATGTTTTTTAATGTTAAAGAAAACGGTATTTTTGTCAAAAAATCACTTTATCTTATTCTTGCAATTGATTGGGACGGAAATAAAAAAGCACTGGGATTTTGGATTAAAAATACCGAATCAGCAAGTAATTGACTTGATGTTTTTAGCGAACTAAAAACTCGCGGGCTGGAAGATGTTCTAATAATTTCTTGCGATAATCTAAGCGGAATTAGTCAAGCAATTGAAGCGGTTTTCCCGCAAGCAGATATTCAAAAATGTGTTGTTCACCAAATTAGAAACTCGCTTTTAAAAGTTTCTAACAAAGACAAAAAAGAGTTTGTCCTTGATATGAAAAAGATTTATCAAGCGCCTAATCAAGAATTTGCAATGCAAAATCTTGATAAATTTGCGGAAAAATGAGGTCAAAAATATCCTTCAATTATCAAGTCTTGGTATACAAATTTCGTTGAACTAACGACATTTTTTAAATATCCATATGAATTGAGGCAAGCAATTTATACGACAAATTCAATTGAGTCAATGAATAGAATAATTAGGAAAAATACAAAAACAAAAGGCGGAATTCAAAGTGTAAATTACCTTTCAAAAATAACTTATTTAACTCTCCAAAATGCATCTACAAAATGACAAAAGGTAAGAAATTGATTCATGATTAAAAAACAATTAGAAATTATTTTCCCTAATCGGTTAAATAATGTAAAATTAAATTAGATTACATTTCTATTTGAAAAATCCACAAAAATTTAAAACACAAGATTATGAACACTACCAAAAATAACTGAGAAATTTAAAATAAAATATAAGAAAAAGATAATTATCTGATTTTTTACAACAATTTAGTGTATAATTTAATTTAATTTTTCTAGTTTGCTCCTAATCTAATTGGACCAATCTAATCGATTTGTATTAAAAAAAATCTGGAATAACAAAAAGAAGCGGGGTAAAATAATGAAAAAAAATATCTCCAAACCTGATTTTACTAAGGCATTCAAAATATTTTTAAGTTTTGGTACTTTATCTTTGGCCATTTCTGGAATTACTTTGATAGGTATAAAAAATCGCGATAAAACCGAGCACTTTAATATACCAGTAACCCATTCAGACCAACAAACTGAAAAACTTTTAGACCAAATCAACTATTTATCAATAGGTGATTCAATTTCTGCAGGTTTTAATTGGGATTATTCTATGGATCTCCGCGGTAAGATTGATGCAAATAACCAAATTAATGGGCTTTCATATCCAGCTTTTTTTGCTAGTTTTATTCAAAAAATAAAACCAAATGCGCTTAAATCCTTTGATAATTTAGCGCTTTCTTGAACAACGATTAGTGATTGACTTTATTTGCTTAATCCCGAAAATGAATTTTATAAACATTCTGATAAGACACATTTTCATTTTAATTATCATTTAGACCAAAAATTAGACTCACCATATGGACAGCAAATTCGTGAAGTTTTTGGTGATTTTAATTCAAATAATTACCCAAAACTATATAAAAAAATTCAAGATTCTAATTTGCTAACTCTTTCATTAGGTGCAAATGATTTAATCGAAGCTATTGATTTTCGCACAATCACCAAGCCGATGCAAAAACTTGCTTCAAAAGCTGAAGCAAATTTTGAATTTGCCCAAAACATTGAAATTGCAACTCAAAAAATTTACAGAAATTTACAACTACTAATTCAAAGTTTGCGAAAAATCAACCCTAATTTACAAATAGTTTTAGTTGGCTATAATTCTTTGTCTTCAAAAATTATTAAATTCTTTGAAAAAATGCTCACAAACGAAATTGGCGTTCCAGAAAATTATGTTGATTTAGTAATACAGCGTTTGAATTCAACAATCCAAAAAGCCGCAAAAAACCAAAAAGTAAATTATGTTGATTTATACAACGAATCAATTTGGCAAGATAAAAATTCTGAATTTAGCACAAATGATCTAGATATCCACCCATCAACTAAGGGCTATAAAAAAATGGCTCAGGATTTATTGTTTAAATTAGCTTTTGAACAAAACCTAGAATTCAAAGAAGAAGCAAATACTAAATTACAATGGGACGAAAATTATGTCCAAAAAGACACTAACTATTACCGCCGAATTCTAAATTTAGGTACAAATTCAGAAATTTTTAGCGCTTTAACGGTAGAGAATTCGCCTGAAAAATTTATTTCAGAAAATTCTGAAATTGAAAAATTAACCCTTCAAAATGTTAAAAAAGTTAAAGACTCGCCGATAGAAATTTTTGTAAACGTGATACTCAATAATAATTTTGGCGCGTTTTTAAACCGTTTTATCCAATTAGCCGTTCAAAATAATCCAAGCGTGCAAAAAATTTTAACTGATTTTTGACAAGAAAACCAAAAAGCTGGCGCTTCTTTTACCGAAATTTTACAAAAAATTTTCTCAAGTGGCTTTTTTACTCAAATAATTGAGCGCTTCCAGACTTATGTTCAGGATGTAACTAATAACAAAAATTGAGAAAAAGCAACAATTTCTGGCCTTGTTAGCTATATTTTTGCTGATTTTGACGAAAAACAAATAATTGATGTTTTAAATACTGTTGTAACTTCAGAATTTGCAGATAACAATCCTGAAAAAATTAAAGATTTAATTTTTGCATCCATTTTTGGCCAAACAATAGTCCAAGATTTGCTAATAAATAACATTATCAAAATCGACCTTAAAAATAAAGAAGATTTAAAAATTGTTTTTACTTTTGATTCGATAAGAAAATTATTTTCCAAAATAATCGCTGATTACCATCTTCGATCAAAAGACTATAAAAATTCACAGAATTTTCAGGAAATAATCCGTACTTATTTAGAAAATCCCGACAATGACAATGATAATGTTATTTTTATTCGAAATTTTATCTCAGAAACACTAAAACATCATGATTCTGTTCAATTATTAGTAACAATTATTAACGATAATTTTGAGTTTAATTTGAATGAGGAAGATCAGACTTCGATTGTTAATCTTTTAGTTTCAGTTGCCGATGTTGTTGTTCGCACTAATGTTTGGGCTAAATTAAATGATCAAGCAGCAAAAAATTTCCTAAGTGTAATTAAACAAATCAAAACTACTGATATCTCTGAAAATATTACTTCAATTTTTTCAGAGCAAATTTATACAAACTATTCAACTTTTTTTAAAGATTCAAAAAATTTACTTGATTTATTTCACGAACTTCTAAGTTTTGACTTAAGTCAAAACCAAATTGATTCACTAAAAAAATTGCTTAATAAATTCTACCCAATTTTAACAAAATTTGACCTAAGTAATTTTATTGATGATTCAACCCCAAATTTTGCTAGTTTTTCGTTCTTTTTTGACTCGCTTAAAGATTTTTTGGCTTCAAATTCATTTAAACCACTTGCTGACATTGTAAATCAAGCGATTAATGATTTTTTAGTAAATAAAAACAAATACCAACAAATTGACAACTTAAATCGTTTTGGCTTTCAGTTTTTAGCTAACAATTTGCCAAAACTTGAGGAAAATATTTACGAATTTATCGCCAGAAATGTAGAAAATGAGCGATTTTTAACTAATCTTACTAGTCTAATTTCAAATTCATTAGGTTCACAAGGATTAAATGAAAAATCAATTGCAACTTTTACATCAATAATAGAACTAATTTTTCAAGATTTCCGAGTTAAATATCAACTTTGAAAACAAGATAGATCAACTTCAACTGATAATTTAATTTTTGGATTTGTAAAGGCAGCCTTAGAAAATTTTGAAGCTTTTTATAAAGAAAATTCTGACGAATATAATTCAGCAAAATTATTTTTAGAAGATGCTAAGAAAAAACAAAATCCATTAGAAATTCAACAACATTCTCGCAAAATTTCTTTGCTTGATGAAGCATTATCCTTTCAAAATTTTTCATCATACTTTTTAAATAATTTTTTTACTCAAGATACAATTTATACACTCTTAAAAAATCTTGCAAGCCTTGATTTTAAAAGCAAAATTTCAAATGATGATTTAGTTTCATTTTTCAAAAACCTTTTTGGCCAGTCGTTTTTGCATAAACAACTTCTTGAAAAATTAAACCAAAATAGTTTTTTTAGTAATCCTAAAATCCAAAATTCACTTTTAAATATTTTAACAACCTTTTTTGAATCAAAACAAGTTGAACAATTACTTTCAAAACTTATTGAGTATTTTTTTGACAAAAAAGAATTTGAATCACATCCAAATTTTAATTCATTAGTTGAAAATTTTCTCAAACAAAACACTCAACTAATTGAGCAAGTTTTTACGCTTTTTTTAGGAGATTCTTCAACTTGAGATTCAATTTCTGAATTTTTGAAAATAATTTTGCAAGAATATAAATTAAATTTAACTGAAAATTCAGTTAAGACAATTTTGGATTTAGTTCGTGATATTTTTTCAAAATTAAAAGACTCAACTTTAGATTTTGATGCTCAGGCAAAAACTCATTCGCCATTAATAATAAAAGCATTAATTTCAATCATATTTGATGCAATTTCAGGTAATTCTACCCCTAAAAAACCAGTTCTTGAGACTTTATTTGACAGTTTTAGCGTTGATATTGCTAATAATTATTATACACCAGAGGCAACAAACACCCAAGATCAAGCTAAAATTTCCCAAGATAGTATTGCAACTTTGATTTCCGAAGTTGTTAGAAGTAACCCTATTTCTGAACAGATTCGGGCAGGTTTAGCAAATATTCCAAAAGAATATCTTGACAGTGTTATGCCAATTTTTGATTGATTTTTACAATCACCGGCATTAAAAAATTTATTTAATTCCTACTTTAAAATAGTTGCAAAAACCCAAATCACACAACCATTAAATAACCTTTCATTAATTAAGTCACTATTTGAAAAGCAATATTTTAATAAAATTATTGGTGAATTTATTGTTGAATTAGATGAAAAAAATGACACTTTAATTGATAATTTTGGAACACTAGCAGGAAAAATATTTGAAACTCAATTCGAAAAAACTGAATTCCAACCATTGTTTAAATTAGTCAAAGAAATAATACAGAACAATCTTGATAATTTTTACAAGAATGAAATTGATCCAAAAGAACTTTTCTCACCTGAAGCTGCTACCGTTAATGTAAGTCAGGATTTTTCTGAAGCGCCAGCAAATACTCAACTCTTTAATGATACTAGCGATACTGAAGAATCCCAAAATTCTTCATCAACAGCAACTTCTAGTGAAATAACTTCGCTCCAAGTTGAAGTAAATTATACAAAAGATAATGCATTACTTACAAAGTTTATTTCAGTTTTAAGCAGATTAACTAGTGGAGATTTTTCACTTTCAAATTTTAATTTGCTTTTAGAATCTGAAATTGCAAATGAAGAATTTATTGTCGAACTCATTAAACAAGTTGCATCAGTTTATAATAAAATCGAAGACTCTGAAAAAGATAATCTTTGAAAAGTTATAACTAGAATTTTCCAATCTAAGTTTTTTAAAGAAAAAATTAATTCGCTAGCTATTGGTGATGTAGGTAATTTTTCACTATTTAGCAATTTGTCAGAAGAAAAAAAACAGCAAATTGAACCATTACTGAAAGATTTGTTATTGCAATTTTTACCAGATTCTGGAAACAAAGTTTTAATTTTTAGAGTTTTTAGCTATATAAATAAAAATCTAATGGCTTTTAAAGATGTAAAAACTTTCTCTTCTCTTTTGGCTAATTTTTTAAAGGATGAACCATCAACCCAAACCAACCAAAGCCAGCAACAATCTGATCTACAAAATAATAGTGAATTTTTAAAGTCATATTTATGATATGTGGTGCATTTTTTAGTAAAAAATGAAAAATTTTCTGATTTAGTTATTGACGTGATTGCTTCATATTTAAAGCTAAATTTAGATAATGATAAGGATTATTCTAGTTTTAAAATTGAAAAACCAAGAGAAATACTAAAAAAATTTTTAAGAGAATTTATTGGTCTAGGTCTTGAAAATCCTCTTATTTCTGGCATTTTGGATCAAATTGTTGATTCAGTTAAAACTTCAGATACTATCCAACAAGCAAAAAGTTTTTTTGAAACCTTGTTTAATAAATTAGACCTTTCAACAGTTCTCAATCTTGATTTAGTGGTCAAAATTGAACCAAAAATTGATGATTCTATTCAACAAACTTCACAAGCAGAAACCCAAAACTTGATAGATGAGAAGAATTTATCAATAAATACACCAAAAGGGCGAAAAATATCAACACAGTTATTTGCCGAATTTTTTGATGTACTTTTCCTCACCTCGCCAAAATGAGACTCCGCAAATAAAGATAACAACTCTCCAATTCTAAACGAATTAAATAACATAAAATACACCGGAATTTCATTAAAGGAAGTTTTTGGATCCGGCGGCGGAAATGGTGGATCCGGCGGAAATGGTGGTTCCGGTGGGAAAGATTCTCAATTAGACGCAATTTCGAAGTTATTTCACAAAATATGGTATTCTGAAAGTAAAAATACAAAAATATCAATTGAAAATTTTAAGAACACTCCAAAAGGAAGATTTCTTTATAGATTAGTGTTAATTCTTCTTTTTTATACATACGAATCAAGAATTTCTAAGCAATGATCTTGGATTCGATCCTCAGCATTTTACGGTGGTCTTTTGTCTTCCTATACTGCATCTGAAGTAATCCGTGCATCATTACAAAGTGGCGAACAATCTAAAACAAATAACACAAAAGATATCGATTATAAAACTTTCATCGACAAAATAATAGGTAATCCTGCCAAATCCACGCATTGATGAGGTACATCTTGATATTCATCTTCTGATGTAAAATTAAATGATATGCTAACAATGATTTATTATAATTTAGAAAGTAATCGATTTTCTAAAGATACTGGCCAACCTAAATTAAGAGACCAAGTTTTGCAACAAATTCATGATGGAACTTATCCTGATAAATATGATAATCCGACTACTAGAACAAGATAAGTTTTATTTGATTTATAGTTAATTTTAGTGCAATAAATAATTTGCCATTTTAGTTAATTCTAAATGAAGTTGCTCTTTGAAAACCTATTTTTAATTATTTCATAAAAATTGAAATTTCTAATTAATCAAGACTTTTGCTTTAGCAACCTATTAAAATTTGTGATTTTCTTCTAATTTTTATAATTTTATTTTTAAAGAAATAACTATTTTAAAAATTCATATTCAAATAAAATAGGAGCAATTTCTTCAAGATAATATTTTTTAAGCATTTGTTTGATAACCTCAATATTTCCGTTTAATTCTGGATAGTCATAAAGATATTTATTTGATTTTGCGCTGCCTATTAGTGTTTTTGTGTTTAGTTCTTCAATAATTTGGTATAAGCCATATTTAAAATCAGGGCGATAATTTTTAGTTTTACTTGCCAGGTCAAGAATTCTAAATCACAAATTTTCAATTTCTGATTCTTCATCAGTACGCTTATAATTTTTCAGTGTATTTAGAGCTAATGTTGGCTTTTGATCTAAATTATCAAGGCATAATTCGTTTAAATAAATTTTGTCTGTATTTTTGGGATCTTCAAGACTTCGAATGTGATTTAAATTTGTTAAGGAAACAAAAAATAAATTTTTAAGTAAAAATTCTTTTAGTCTTGCTTGGGTTTTAAGATCTGATAAAAAACGCCTAAAGCCGTCGCCGGTTTTTGCTAGATAGTTGTTTGATCAGTCATTATCAATTGTTTTATAAATAGCACTACTAAAAGCAAGCAAACCGATAAGATAATTATTTTTGTGAATTCAAAACCCATTTTCATTGTAAGCCTTAGCTCGCACTAAACCAGATGTGGAGTAATGAATGGGAAAAGCCGATGTCTGAATATATCCAATAAAATCTGGATCATCTAAATTTCTCGGCACACCTCTCAAACTTTTTCCTGATTTTATTGTAAAAAGTCCGCTATAATCACATGCAAGTCCTAAATCTGGATCTACTTCTTTCGGATCTGCTTCTTTGTATTTATAAACACTTTCACTAAGTCACGTATGAACTTTTTTTATTTTTGCTTTATTAATATAAATAAGTTCGTTAGTTATTGTATCAATGTCAAATACTTCAACCTCGATTTGATTAAATTCTTCTTTTTCGAATTTTCACCAAATACAAGAGACAAAATCTTGGCCTGCGTGGAAATGTTTTCTGTTAAAACCAAAACCACCACCAATTTTTCGACTAACAGCATTTTGTCATTTAAAATATTTTACCGGACTAAAGACAATAAGAGCATCGCCACTTTGGCGAATGTAATATTTAAAAGCCGATCAAATAAAATAATTTGCAAGTTCATTAAATCCACTACCTTTGAGTTTGTTCTCTCCTTTGGGTTTGTTCTTTTCTTTGAGTTTGCTCTCTTCCTTGATTTTTTGAACCACATAATAGTTTTTTCAACTTTCACGCGATTCTTTTGCTGTTTTATTTTTTTGCTGTTCTAATGAAGTTGGCTCAACATAAGGAGGATTTTCAAAAACAATTATTGAACATTTAGGATTACTAATATATTTATTTAGCGTTTCGTTTTTAATATATTCTTCGCTGAGTGCATTAGCTCCATTTACAAAACCTTGTTGAAAAGTGTTATCATTTTCAATTGGCGGGATGATATGTCTTACTTTATCTCCTAAAAGTTCGACTAAAACTTTATACTCATAATACTCATAAGTAGAGACAATAACATGAGATAATTCCTCATCTGTTAGTCATTTTTCTAAATTTCCTGTACCAGCACAACGGTCTAAAATTATATAGTCGTTCCCTTCAGGCACTTCAGAAATTGCCGCTCGAAGTAGTTCATAAGCTTTAATTACATAAGGCCTGGGGGTATAAAAGGCTCCTAAATTTTTTTGCTGAATTTTTGTATTTAACTGATCCATTAAATATTCAAAGCGAACATTTGAATCTTTTTTATAAGGGTTTATAAATTCAGCAAAAATATTAGGTTCACGAATTTCGCCTAGAGTTCTAGTTTTTCCGGTATTATCACCGATAAAATCTTGCTTAGTTTTTCCAGGATTTTCGCTAAAAAATTTATTAGCCCAGCCGACAATACAGTTTTCATCGATATTTATTTTTGTGTAGTGCTTTTCTTTGAGCAGAGCTATTAATTCTTCTTGATCTGCTGCTGAATTTAGGTTTAATTTTTTTGGTTGTTTATCTGTATGGAAGTCAGAATTATTAATACTTGCGGCACCGATATAGACTTTTTCAATGTGTTCTAAAAAGTCACTGGAATTATAAATATATGCTTGTTTTTTACTAAATGTACTAAATGAAATTAAAAGAATATTCTTAGGAACCGGAATTCCTTTAATTCTCATTCTTGATAAATATTTTATTGTCTGGAATAAAACGGCATTTAAATTATTAATTTTTACCTTAAATTCCAGAATATTTCCATTAATAATTCCGTCTGTATAATTATTTTGGATTTGATCAATTGAAAGATTTTTATCAACTCTTGGAAGATATGTGTTATAAAACTCTAATTGAAGAGCAAGTTCACCTTGCTCTCTCTCTCTCTCTCTCTCTCTCTCTCTGTGTGTGTGTGTGTTAAAATGTCTTTAGTATCTTCCATAGCCACCTTAATTATAAATATGTTTTTTATTTTTTAATGTTAAAAAAATGAAATGCCCCAAGACCATTAATTGTGATCTCTATTACATCATTTAGATTATTTTTTTAACAGAGTTTAAATTTTTCAATAAATCAAATAAATTATAGAGAAAATTCAACTATTGTATTCATTATACATTATTTACGGTTGTTTTTTTAATTTTTTTTAGCATTTCTAGTTTGCTTTTTAGGGAGTATTCATAATTTCGTGTTCTAAATTTTATGGATTTTTCAAATAGAAATCTAATTTAATTTTACATTATTTAATCGATTAGGGAAAGTAATTTCTAATTGTTTTTTAATTATGTCTCAATTTCCTACCTGTTTTTGTCATTTTTTAGATGCGTTTTGCAGCGTTAAATAAGTTATTTTTGAAAGGTCATCCACACTTTGAATTTCGCCATTTGTTTCTGTATTTTGCCTAATTAATTTAATAATTGATTTAATTGGATTTGTCGTGTAAATTGATTGCCTTAATTCGTTTGGATATTTAAAAAATGTCGTTAATTCAGCGAAATTCTCATGCCAAGACTTGATAATTGAAGGATATTTTTGGCCTCATTTTTTCGCAAATTCATCAAGATTTTGCATTGCAGATTCTTGATTAATGGCTTGATAAATACTTTTCATATCAGAGGCAAAGTCTTTTTTGTCCTTGTAAGAAACTTTTAAAAGCGAGTTTCTAACTTGCTGAACAACACATTTTTGAATATCTGTTTGCGGGAAAACCGTTTTAATTGCTTGACTAATTCCGCTTAGATTATCGCAAGGAATTATTAGAACATCTTCCAGCCCGCGAGTTTTTAGTTCGCTAAGAACATCAAGTCAATTACTTGCTGATTCGCTATTTTTAATCCAAAATCCTAGTGCTTTTTTATAGCCCTGCCAATCAATTGCAAGAATAACATAAAGTGATTTTTTGACAAAAACACCGTTTTCTTTAACATCAAAAAACATCCCATCGATGTACAAAATTGGATAGAAATTCTCAATTTTTTGCGATTTTCACTTTTCAATTTCAGGTAATAATTTGTTAATAACTGAAGAAATTCAGGTAATACTTACTTCTTTTTCATAGATAATTTTTATTGCGTTAGCAATATTTTGATATGGTAACCCTGATGCAAAAAGCGAAATTACTTGCTCTTCGATATGGCCTAAATTTTTGCTTTGGTTGCTTTTTTCATAGTCTAAATGTTGGTTTAATTCTACCTTTGATAGTTCCTGAGCAAAAGCTTCAAATATAACTGAAATTTTGTTGCGAGAATCTTCTTTTTTGTATTCTTCAGAATCAACGTATTTTTTAGCAAATTTTTCAATTTCTAACTCAAATGGGGATAATTGTTTTTGCTTTTTTTTCATATTTTAGTCCCTTATGATAAATTTTATCAAAACAGATTTACCTTAAAACACAAAATATTTAATATTCCAGATTTTTCGATAAATCAAATAGTTATAGAGAAAATTCGATTATTAATTTATTTATTATACATTATTTATGGTTATTTTTTTAACTTTTTTAGCATTTCTAGATTATTTTTTTACTTTTTTACTTTTTTGAATTGTCCAAGAATTATTTAGAAAGATAAAATAGATCTAAACTAAAAATAACAAAAAAAGGCTAATTTATCGCCTTATTTTTAGATTTATTAGTTCATACTTTTAAAAATGGCATCATAGCCCAAAGGTTTTATAGAATATACAATTATAAAAAAAGCAAGTTGAACAATATGGGGAAAAGCAGAAATTAATAAAAATCTGTTAAATGCAAGATCAACTATTATAGTTGCTCTAAAAAATTCAACCCCTAATCAAAATAAGAATAAAAGTAAAACATAATCAATAACAAAGTATATAAAATGGATAAAAAGAAAAACTTTTCAGTATTTTTCATCAATTTTTAATGTTTGATATTGACTATTAAATAAAAAAACTTGCAAAACTATTTGGGCATAATATCTAGAAAAAATTCTACCAGGAATAAATATGTTAACTCTACTTTCAAATGTTGCGAGAATATTTTGTATTATTTTGTTAGGATCATTTTTATCAGTTTTACTTACCCCAGATCTAAAGTAAGTTACACGCCCTATAGCAAATTCATAATGTTTATTATAATCAAGGTCAGTTAAAAAATCAAATTTATTTTGCGGGTTTAGGTTGCCCAATTTTTGTTTTACTTTTTTTGCTAAATAAAAATGGAATACTTTTTGCAAAAAACCACAAAAATACGAATATGGAATATAAAAAATTAAATAAGTGCTTATTTCAAAAGCCAGTGTAATCAAATAATTATTAAAAGTTTTAAGATATGGTGTCCTTAAAAAATCAATATTAGGACTTAAAATTAATGTTAAAACAACTACAAAAAAAGGTAGCGAAAAACTTATCAAGTAAAGCAGTACAAGTAAAAAGTAATGCTTTTTTTGCTTATTAGGATTAAATTTAAAAACTAAAAAAGAAAAAAGTTTAAAATACAAGGCATTAGTCAAAAACGGCATTTTTGAAAATTTTTTTGGTATTTTAATGTTTAGAAATTTTTCAACTGTTGATCAAAAGTCCATTTTAAATTTCCTTGAATAAAGTAGGCTAATTTTTATAAAAAGTCTAAAACTATATTGATTTACTTATAATTTGCCTTTTTTAAATTGCTTAAAACTCAATTAATGTAATTTTTAACTTTCAAATAGTCGATATGTTACTCACGTCTTCGGATAATAAAAAAGTTGAGGTATAAAAGTAAACCCCATCCCAGCAAACATTAATGCTATAAGAAAAACCACTCCACCTTCAAAAAGTTCTTTATAAAGATCCTCAGTATTTGGCTTGCTTCAAAGAAAATATCCCCAAAATAGTCATATAGAGTATCATGAAAATATGAAATGTAGTGTTGTAAAAATAAAATAGATTATTAAAAAATATTTTCAGTTTTTTTGATTGATTTTTAATTCTGAACTTTCGGAATTAAACAAAAAAATTTGCAAGATTATATGAGAATAATATCTCGCTACATAGCCATGTTGTCAGTGATAAGTGTATTGACTTAATAATATTTTCAACATTTTGATCAGGATTATATCAATTTTGCCGTTCAACATAATGATTATAAAGTTTTCTTTGACACGCAAATTTATAATATTTATCATAATCAAAGTTAGTTAAAAAATCGAATTTATTTTTTAGATTTAGCCCACCTAATTTTTGTTTTACTTTTTTTGTTAAATAAAAACTGAATATTTTTGTAAAAAACTACAAACATATGAATAAGGGAAATAGAAAATTAAGTAAGTAACTATTTCAAACAAATGCATTAAAAAATACTTATTAAAAATTTTCAAATAAAAAAATCTTAAAAAATCACCATTATGACTCAAACTCAGTAATGAAACAATTACAAAAAAAGGAAACGGGTAGCTTATTAAGTAAAGTAAAACAAGAAAAAAATAATGTCTTCTTTTCTTGTTAGGGTTCATCCGAAAGACTAAATAATAAAAAAGTCAAAAATACACAAGATTAGATAAAATCGGGATTATTGAAAATTTTTTTGGTATTTTAAGATTTAGAAATTTTTCAGCTCTTAACCAAAAGTTCATTTTAAATTTCCTTAAATAATGTAGCACTAATTTATATAAAAAGTCTAAAAACTATATTGTTTTACTTATAATTTGCCTTTTTTAAGTAGCTTAAAATTCAATTAAAGTAATTTTTAACTTTCAAATAGTCAATATGTTACTCACGTCTTTGGATAATAAAAAAGTCTAGGAATAAGACTATAACCTATCGCAGGAAACGCTAATGCTATAACAAAAACAACATCACTTTCAAAAAGTCCTTTATAAAGATCCTCAGTATTTGACTTGCTTCAAAGAGTATATCCAAAAAACATTCATATAGAGGCTCATGAAAATATGAAATGTAGTGTTGTAAAAATAAAATAGATTATTAAAAAATATTTTCAGTTTTTTTGATTGATTTTTAATTCTGAACTTTCGGAATTAAACAAAAAAATTTGCAAGATTATATGACAATAATATCTAGCTACATAGCCTTGGCTTCATCAGCTATAATTCTTTATTGACTTAATAATATTTTCAACATTTTGATCAGGTTTATATCAATTTTGATGTTCAAAATAGCGATCATAAAGCTCTCTTTTACATGCAAATTTATAATATTTATCATAATCAAAGTTAGTTAAAAAATCGAATTTATTTTCTGGATTCAGTTGACCTAATTTTTGTTTGACTTTTTTTGTTAAATAAAAATGGAATATTTTTTGCAAAAAACTACAAACATATGAATATGGAAAATAAAAAATTAAGTAAGTAATTATTTCAAACAAATGCGCTAAAAAATACTTGTTGAAAATTTTCAAATAAAAAGATCTTAAGAAATAACCATTATCAGTTAAACTTAGTGCTAAAACAAGCACAAAAAAAGGAAACGGGTAGCTTATTAAGTAAAGTAAAACAAGAAAAAAATAATGTCTTTTCTGCTTGTTGGGGTTCAACCGAAAAACTAAATAATAAAAAAGTCAAAAATACACAAGATTAGATAAAATCGGGATCATTGAAAATTTTTTTGGTATTTTAAGATTTAGAAATTTTTCAGCTCTTGACCAAAAGTTCATTTTATTAATTAACCTAAAGAGATAACTATTTGTAAAAATCTATTGCAGATAATGCAATTTTTTTACCATCAGGTTTGTTTTTCTTATTAAATTGTTAGTTAAGATTGTTTTTTAAGTCTAAAAAACTAGTTTTCTATTTTTTATTAGAATTTTTTTAAAAATTCAAAGAAAACAAGATTGCTGGTAAATTAATATGCTAATTAAAAAAATTAGGCAATAATTTTTTTAATTTTTTCAACAAGATCTTTGCTTCGAAAGCCAATTTCATCAAGAATGTCTTCTGCTGGGGCTGACATTCCAAAGGTATCATGACCAAAATTGTATTTTGCATGTGCTTTTCAACCAAAAGTAGAAGCTAATTCAAGCGAAATTGCAAAATTTGGATCTCAAATTGGTGTGTTTTGTCAATTTGATAAGGATATTAAATTTAGGTCTAACTCTTGAGTGACTTCTTTTGCCAGTCCTAACTCACTACCGGTGGCAATAATTGCTCATTTGGATTTGCTTTTTTGTGCTAAGTAGGCTCCAAATTTGAAATTATCTTTTGATTCGGCAAATGATTTGATATTTTGGCGAGTTAAAATTATTGCACAAGGTTTATCTTTGCTTTCAAGAGCAAGCTCGTAAGCTCCTTTTAGTTCATTTTCATCACCAGGACGATAGACAGCAAAATTAGGAACTGATCTAAGCATAGCAAGTTGTTCAATTGGCTGGTGAGTTGGTCCATCTTCGCCAACCATCAAGGAGTCGTGAGTAAAAATATAAGTTACTGGCAATTTCATTAATGATGAGAGTCTTAAAGCAGGCTTTAAATAGTCAGCAAAGACAAAAAATGTTGAAACAAAAGGACGTAAAACTGAGTGAAGGGCAATTCCGTTTGCAATTGCACTCATTGCAAATTCACGAACACCAAACATTAAGTTTCGACCTTGATAATTTTGGTCACTAAAATAACCATCTGAACCTTTTGCTTTTGTTGAAACTGATAAATCAGCTGATCCACCGATTCAATAAGGAACATTTTTGGAAATATAATCAAGAACTAATGCTGATGTTGCACGGGTTGCCTGGTTTTTAGGAAGCTCTAAATCAATTTCCAAATTAATATTTTGACCTTTTTGTAAAAATTCTTCAAGTTCTGGCGAAATTTTAAAGGCTTCTTTTTTAGCCTGAGTTCTTTTTACAAGTGTTTTTTGCCAATGACTGCTAATTTCTGGGTCAAGATAAAAATCTTCTTTGTATTTTCATTTAAGATTTTTCTTTAAATTAACAATGTCATTTCCTAGCGGAGCACCGTGAACTTCGGTAGTGTTTTGTTTAGTTGAACCTTGACCAATAACAGTTTTGATTTCAATAAAACTTGGTCTTCGGGAAGCTTTTGCCTTAGAAATTGCTTTGGAGATCAATTTTACATCATCTTTTGGAACCAATTGGTAAAATAAACCTTGAGATTCAATTCGTTGTTTCATATTTTCGCTAAAAACAACGCTTACTGGTGAGTCAAGTTGAATATCATTTGAGTCATACAAAACAATGAAATTTTTAAGTTTTAAATGTCCCGCTAGTGAAAGTGACTCGTAGGAAATTCCCTCCTGAAGGTCGCCGTCCCCGCAAATTACATATGTGTAGTGGTTAATTTCTTTGAATTTTGCATTTAAATGTGACTGAGCAAGGGCAATTCCAACGGCCATTGCAATTCCTTGACCAAGCGGACCGGTTGTTGCCTCAATTCCAACAGTGTGACCGTATTCTGGATGCCCAGGTGTTTTTGAATTTTTTTGCCGAAAATTCTCAAGATCTTCTTTTTTTAGTAAGCCTAAACTATATAAAAGTGAATAATAAAGCGAAGATGCATGACCTGCCGACAAAACAAAACGGTCGCGATTAATTCAGTTTGGATCATTAATGTCAAAATTTATATGATCACGAAAAAGTGCATAAACCATTTTTGAAGCACTAATTGCAACACCAGGGTGACCAGAATTTGCCTTATTTATTGCTTCGTTACTGTGAATTCTTAAAGAATTTACACTTAATTCTTCAAGATGTTTAAACTTTTTGTTGAATTTCTTAACTTTTTCTTTTGTTTCCAATTCTGCTGCGTTAGTTATTTTAGTGTCTTTAATCATTTTATTGTCCTCCTCTTGAAACATATTTTCCTTCTTCAGTTGAGACAACTATAATTTCGTCTTCTTTAATAAATAAAGGAACATCAATTTCAAAACCAGTTTCTAATGTTGCTCTTTTTGTTGGATTTGTTGTTGTGTTACCTTTTACGGCATCAAATGTTGAGGCAACTTTTAATTCAATTTTTGGTGGAAGTTCAATATCTAAAATTTCATCATTAAATTTACGCAATTTTACCTTAACACCTTCAAATAAAAAATTGAGTTCTCAGGCTATTTTTTCATTATCAATACTAATTTGCTCATAAGTTGAATCATCCATCAGAACACTATTTTGACCTTCGTTATATAGAAAAACCATTGTAATTTTGTCAATACGAGCTTTTTGAACTCTTTCACCACCTGAAAATGTTTTGATAGTGGTAGATCCTGAGCGAAGATTTTTAACTTTTGCTTTTACGTTTGCTTGTCCGCGACCTTGTTTTGAATGTTGAGCTGAAATTACGACAAAAATTTCACCTTCAAATTCAAAGGTGATTCCAGGTCGAAATTCATTAACATTAATCATTTTACCGCCTCCTAAACTTGAAATAATAGCAATTGTACCATAAAATTGCATTTTAAAAAGCGATTAAATTTAAAAATATAAAGTATGTTAAATTTAAAACAGCAAAAAACGCTATAAAAACAAATTTAGCAATTTATATGCTTTTTAAGTGTTTTTTTAGAAAATTTGGTTGAATATAAACTGACTAGAAAAGCGGAAAAAAATTTGTCTGTCTAGTCTTTTTAATTGATTTTTTAATGATATTTTAAATTAAAAATCAATTAAAAAAAATGCAAAAATGCTATAAATTAGAAGGTTTTTTACTTTTTGCTTATAAAGTTAAAGTTTTTTTCTTGAGTTTCCCAGTTTGATGGCAAAAATTCACTTTTTGGTGAATACAAATATGCAAAAATACCTGTAAATCCGGGTTTTTTAGTCTAAAATCTTAATTTTTATTATTTTAAAATTAACCTTTTCAAAAAAAAAAAAAAACTTGGTTTAAAATTAAATTATGCTATAATGAATCTCACTTAAGAATAATTAATAAATTTGGATTTTAGAATTAAGGGGGAATTAATTATGTTTTTTGTCATAATAAAATCAAACAGTGCGAATTATCCATTATATTTTTAAATATGGTGGAATGCCTTAAATTTGACCGTTTAGAAATCTACAAATTTATGGCTTTTAATTATTGTTCTTTCAAAACTTCATATGTTTTTTTAGGCTCAATTTAATAAAAACGAGTTTTCTATTTACATTGAGTTTAAATAGTAGTTTTTTTTATGATTTTTGTTATTTTATCCATAAATTGATTTTTGCCAGTGTTTAGATATTTTATAATTTTGCTTTTTAATGTATTTTTTCAAAATTTGGTAAGTATAGACCTGACTAGAAAAGCGGAAAAAATTTGTCTGTTTAGTCTTTTTAATTGATTTTTTAATGATATTTTCAATTAAAAATCAATTAAAAAAATCGAAAAAATTCTATAAATTACAAGGTTTTTTGAGAATATTATGTTTTTAACTACTCCAAATACAAAGTAGCGTAAATAAGAGACAAAAGATAATACAAACTGTAAGTGTCAGTCAAAAAATCGTTGAAAATGCGATTAATAAAATGATCAGGGTTTTTTATTGATGTTGGAAAATCAAGATACATAAAATTTCAGTTACAACTGTAAGTAAAATAGATAGAATTTTGAAAAGATTGAATGGAAATATCAGAAAGTTTAACACCATTACGGTCAAAATATCTTTTTAGTGAAAGCTCCATTGCAAGAGGTGTATACATTTTTCTAATTTTCAATTGATCATTTGATGCTGGTCTAAAAACCTTGTTAAATAATTTATTTTCAAGTTTGACTTTGTCTCCTTGAAAAGCTCATCCGCCTGCATTTAAAAGTTTAAAATTAAATGTCTTTTCGCCTAAAATTGAAGTATTAATTTTTAAAAATCCAGTATAACTGTTTCTTATCACAGTTTTAACTTCTCCTTCTTCGTCTTCTATTTCTTCTTCTCATTCTCAGTGGACATTTGTAAATGAAACATGGAATTTTTTATCAATGAATAATTTTTTTAAAGGTCTAACTCCGCTAATTCAAGCATCTGATGAGCCTTTGGTTCCTGCAGGAGTAAAATTTATAATTTCGTTTTCTGAAATTTGAAATTTGTTGCTTGGTTGGTCATTAAAACCTAAATAATCCATTCCTTTATCTAAAATTGAAAAGGCAGTTTTATAAGCATCTTCTGGTCTAAAATTAACTAGAACGTCTCTTGAAATTTCATTTGTGATTGACCAAATTTCACTTTTTTTCTTTCAAAGGTGAAAAGTAGAAAAAAAAGTAAGTATTCCCGGAATAATTGCAAAAATTAAGTGAATATATGCTTCGGCCAAGGAAATAGCAAGAACAATAATAAAAGTTAAAAATAATGAAATTGAAAAAATAATGATAAGTTTTTTTGACTCTTTTTGCAATACAGCAATTTTTTGAAGTGAGCTTGAATTTTTTTTCTTGATAATTTCATCTAATTTGGGAAGAAATTCCTCTTTTGCCTTGTTTTTATAGTCTTCAAATTTAAAATAATCACTTATTATTTTCATTTTTACTCCTTGGTCAATTTTAAAAGGAATTATTATAAAAATACTTTTTTTTTCACTTTTTAATTATTTTTCAATAAAAATAGCTAAAAAAATCCTATAAATTACAAGCTTTTTTGAAAATATTATGTTTTTAACTAATCCAAATACAAAGTAGCGTAAATAAGAGACAAAAGATAATACAAACTGTAAGTGTCAAGCAAAAAATCGTTAAAAATGTGATTAATAAAGTCATCAGGGGTTTTTATGTATGTTGGAAAATCAACATACATAAAATTTCAGTCACATTTGTAAGTAAAATAGACCGCATTTCCCGAGGACTCAATGGTAACATCCAAAACTTTAACGCCATCACGGTCAAAATATCTTTTTAGTGAAAGTTCCATTGCAAGAGGTGTATACATTTTTCTGATTTTCAATCTGTCATTTGATTCTGGATTAAAAATCTGGTTAAATTCTTCGTTTTCAAGTTTGATTTTGTCTTTTTGAGAAAATCAACCCCTTGGTTTTAGAAGCTTAAAATCAAATGCCTTTTCACCCAAAATTGAAGTATCAATTTTTAAAATTCCAGTAAAACTTTCTCTTGTCACAGTTTCTTTGTTTTTTCTTTCTTCTCATTGTCAGTGGACATTTGTAAAACTAACATGGAATTTTTCATCAATTAATAATTCCTTCAGAGGCCTAACTTCACTAATTCAAGCCTTTGATGAGCCAATGATTTCAACAGGAGTAAGATCGCTAATTTCATTTCTTGAAATTAGAACGTTGTTGCTAATTTGGTCATTAAAACCTAAATAATCCATTCCTTTATCTAAAATTGAAAAGGCAGCTTTGTAAGCAACTTCTGGCTTAAAACTATCTACGAGGTCTTTTGAAATTTCATCGTTAATTAACCTAATTTGCTTTTTTTTGACTCGTAAGTAAGAAGTAGAAGCAATTGTAATTATTCCGGGAATAGCTACTAAAATGACGCCAGTAAAATTTTTATGGTAAGTGAGATGAACAATAATAGCAATCGTAGTTAAAACGGATGAAATTGACAAGACAATATTAAGTGTTTTTGCCACACTTTGTAATCCAGCAAGCTTTTCAAGAGTGTTTGAATGTTTTTTCTTGATAATTTCATCTAATTTAGGAAGAAATTCCTCTTTTGCCCTGTTTTTATAGTCTTCAAATTTAAAATAATCGCTTATTATTTTCATTTTTACTCCTTGGCAATTTTAAAAGGAATTATATAAAAATACTCTTTTTTCTCTGTTTTTTAGTTATTTTGCAATAAAAATAGCTAAAAAGTGCTATAAATTACAAGGCTTTTTTATTTTTCGCTTATAAAGTCAAAGTTTTTTAGACTTTTAAAATACGGTTTATTATTAGTTTGGCTAACTCAAAATTAGTGGACTAATCTAACTTATATTAATAATAAAAAAATAAGACAAATAATCTCAAAAAATCTGAAGAATTAATTTAAGCAAATATTTCTTAGATTTAAAAGGATATTATTTGTCTAAAAGTGTATTTTTTAAATTTTTATTGTTTGAATTGTAAATCTATTGAGAAATTATGTCTGTTTATAGGGGTTTTTTGCTGTGGTTAATTTTTAATAAAAAATTAAAAATCTTTGAATGATACATCTTGACGATTTTGGTTGCTTGTGCTAAACATTGGGTAGGTTGTTAAATTCATCGAAGATGCAACAATTGAAGAAGGAAAGACAAAAATTTCGGTGTTAAAGGAATTAACATTACTATTATAAAGTCGTCTTGCAGCCGCCAATTCTCTTTCTAAATAGGCGGTTTGCTCAATTAATTCTTGATAAATTTTTGATGCTTGCAATTCAGGGTAATTTTCACTTACGGCAATAAGTCTACCAAATAATGAATTGTTTAAATTTTCGATTTCTTGGGCATTTTCTATGTTTGATTTTAAGCTTCGTAATCTTGTAATGTCACTTAAAATTGATTTTTCATATTCACGATAGGAACGAACTTGGTCAGCTAATTTCAATAAAGTTGCGCTACGTTGCTCAAGTTGAACCTCGATTGTACTTGCTGATTCATTGATTAAATTCTGTTGGCGCATAAAATTATTTTTTTGCGAAATGTAATAAATTGGAGCAATAAATAAAAATAAAGTCCCCAAAGTTCAAAATGCAACTTTAGCCGCTGTTGAAACAACCGGTTTTTTGGAGTCATTATCAATTCGAGGCTCAAATCCTTCGATATTTCCAGCATTTTTAGGGTTGTATAAATTTGACATTTTTTTCCTTTAAATATTAATTAAATTACAAATTATACCATATTTTTTTGAAAAACATCATGTTTTTCACTAATCCAAATACAAAGTAACGTAAATAAGACACAAAAGATAATATAAACTGTAAGTGTCAAGCAAAAAATCCTTGAAAATGTGATTAATAAAGTCATCAGGGGTTTTTATTGATGTTGGAAAATCAACATACATAAAATTTCAGTCGCATTTGTAAGTAAAATAGATCGCATTTCCTGAAGATTCGATGGTAACATCCATAACCTTAACACCCTCGCGATCAAAATATCTTTTTAGTGAAAGTTCCATCGCAAGGGGTGTATACATTTTTCTGATTTTAAATCTATCATTTGATTCTGGATTAAAAACCTTGTTAAATTCCTCGTTTTCAAGTTTGATTTTGTCTTTTTGAGAAAATCAGCCGCTTGGTTTTAAAAGTTTAAAATCAAATGCCTTTTCACCTAAAATTGAAGTATCAATTTTTAAAATTCCAGTAAAACTTTCCCTAGTCACAGTTTCATTTTTTCTTCATTCTTTTCATTGCCAGCGGACATTTGTAAAGCTAACATGGAATTTTTCATCAATTAATAATTCTTTCAGAGGTCTAACTTCACTAATTTTAGCCTTTGATGAGCCAATGATTTCATCAGGAGTACGATTACTAATTTCATTTTTTGAAATTTGAATGTTGTTACTAGGTTGGCCATTAAAACCTAAATAATCCATTCCTTTATCTAAAATTGAAAAGGCAGCTTTATAAGCAACTTCTGGTTTAAAATCTTCTAGGACATCTTTTGAAACTTCATTGGTGATTTTCCTAATTTCCCTTTTTTTGACTCCTAAGTAAAAAGTAGAAGCAACTGCAATTATTCCGAGAATAATTAAAAAAATAATGCCGCCAATCCCTAGATGGTAATTCATAGTAACAAAAAAAACAAGCCCAGTTAAAAAAACTGAAATTACCGAGACAATATTAAGTGTTTTTGTCATACTTTGTAATCCAGCAAGTTTTTCAAGAGTTTTTGAATGTTTTTTCTTGATAATTTCATCTAATTTAGGCCGAAATTCCTCTTTTGCCTTGATTTTATAGTCTTCAAATTTAAAATAATCATTTATTATTTTCATTTTTTACTCCTGGGTTCAATTTTAAAAGGAATTATTATAAAAATACTCTTTTTTAATCCACTTTTTAGTTATTTTCCAATAAAAATAGTTAAAAAGTGGCTAATTTAGTGAAAAATCCAGACAGCTAGTTTTTTATCTATGGTTTTGATTTTACCACTTTTATCAATTTTTGTAGTAATTTATTAGTAATTATTGCACTTTTTCCTTTGATTTTACAATAAAATATACCATGTAAATTTTTAAAATCCAAAATTATAAAATTTTTTTGCACTTTAGCATTAATAATTTAAAAATTAATAGTATAATATAGTATTTTTAAATTTAAGTTAAAGTGTCTATAAAACATTATTGTTTTATTTAAATTCTTTGATTTTCAAAGTAAAAAAATAAAAAACTGACCAAAAAAGGAAAAAAATGTTCAAAAATATAAAGAAAATTACAAAATTAAGGCTTCTTCCAATAGCTTCTGTACTGCCAGTTTTTATTGTCTTATCATGCCAACATACAAACCAAACAGCTCCTGAAACTAAAAAAGGTTCCCAATCTAGTCAAGAAGATAAAAATAAACCCGTAAAAATGGACACTCAAAAAGAAACAACAACTAGAAAAACCAACCAAACAATTGATTTTCACGCTGCTCCATTTAATATTCCAAAAAAAGATAATGTCAAAATTCGAACCTTACTATTTCCAGCTGCAAGAAGTGAAAATAGGCTAAATAGTCAAGGTGTTTTCCGTTTCCAATTGCATCACTCACCGGTAAAAGGTGTTACAGGAAACTGAAGCGCCTATGCTAGTGAGGTAAAATCATTAACTGACAACACTTTAGTTGATCCTTTAAAAGTTAAGGTCGCTCGTACAACTGCAATTGAAGGTGATAATATTGAATTTCCTTTAGTTTTTCGATGAGATGAGCAAGGTCAAAAACTAGAAAAAGGTAAATTTTACACATTTATTTTCTGAAAAGATGATGGTTCAGAAAAAATTGTTTTTAAACCAGAACATGTTGAAAATAGTAGAGATACTTTTCAAGCAACTGAGTAAAATTTCAAAGTTTTGCAAAATAAAAACCGCATTTAGCGGTTTTTATTTTGAAAAAATAAGGAAAATTAAACCCTGTGTTTGTCAGTTTGATAGCAAAAATTCACTTTTTAGTGGATATAAATAGGCAAAAATACTGGAAATCCGTGTTTTTTGAGCTATAATCTTAATTTTTATTATTTTAAAATTAGCCTTTTGCAAAAAAAAAAAAAAAAAATGTTTGGTCTAAAATAAAATTATGCTATAATGAATCTCACTTAAGAATAATTAATAAATTTTGATATTGAATTAAGGGGGAATTAGTTATGTTTTTTTGCGTAAAAAATCACAAAATGCGAATTATCCATTATATTTTTTAAATATGATGGGATGCCTTAAATTTAACCGTTTAGAAATCTATAAATTTACGGCTTTTAGTTATTGTTCTTTCAAAACTTCACATATTTTTTTAGACTCAATTTAAATAAAAATGAGTTTTCTATTTGCATTGAGTTTAAATAGTAGTTGTATTTTTTTATGATTTTTGTTATTTTATCGATAAATTGATTTTTGCCAGTGTTTTAAAATAGGTAATTAACTTTTGCCAAAAAAGTTAAAGAAGTGTCCAACTGGACACTTCTTTAAGATTATCTCATCAAACTGGGAAATTCGGGAAAAATAAAGAAAATTAAATTATTCTGTTTATTAAAATTAGTGCATTTTCTGCTTGGAATTCAATTGGTTTTTCAATTTGTCCTGATATTAATATGGCATCAAATGGTTTAAAAGGAGCATCATTAATTTTTCCTTGACCAGAAATTATTATAATTTCGTACCAAAAAACATCGTTTTGTGGAAAAAGTAAAAATTTTTGGCTAATTTTTACTTTTTCAAGGTTAAAAAATTTATTTTTAACTAGTGATTGTTGAGTTTTTTTGTTGTCATGAATAATTTTTGGACTTAATTTTGGTTTTATTGCGACCTTTGCAAGTTCAAAATGAAGTTCTCTTTTTTGTCCATTAGTGTCAAGTCGATCAAAATCAAAAATTCGAAAAGTTAAGTCTGAATTTTGCTGAATTTCATAAACAAGGGCGCCTTGAGGAATAGAATGGATAAGTCCGGCGCTAATATAGGCAAAATCATTTTTTTCAAGATCAGAAAAATTACAGTGTTTGTCGATATTTTCGTTATTAATTTCTGTAATTTGCTCAGCAAAATCGTTTGATTTTGCACCAATTATAAAAGGATCATCGCCTTTGTTTAGCACAAGCCAAGCCTCGTCTTTGCCAAAAGAATTCAATTTTTTTGCTAATTTATCATCAGGATGAACTTGGAGACTCAGTTTTTGGCCAGCATCAATAATTTTATGAAGATTTGGGTAAGTTTTGTGTGGATAAAAGCAAAAAAATTGTGGGTTTTGGGCAAAAAAATCATCCAAATTTTGCCCACTGACACGCGAAAGACCGTGTTTTTGTGCCGAAATTAGTCAAAGTTCGCCAATTTTTTGGCTAGATTTTAGCTGATTTTGTAAATTTTGCCCAGCTCATAAAGTATTTTTTTGGTATGGTTCAACAAAAACAAAATAATTTTTCATTTAGTTAGATTGACCTAATTTTTTGTTAAAAACATCATTTCCGATAAATGCTGATAAAATAAGTCCTAAAATTCCCATAACTAGTAAAAATACGCCATAAACAAAACCTTGACTTGGTAGCGCTTCTTTTTTGGCAATTGTTGTGCTAATAAATTCTTGGTGTGCCGAAATATTTAAACTAATAAGGATAATTCCAAAAATAAGGACAACTAAAGATAAAAAAATCACAATATAAAACAGTTTTTTATTATCTATTTTCTTAATTTTCATTATTTAGCTCCTTTTTTGTGATTTTTTCGTGCTAAATTGGCAAAAATATTAAAATTGCGATCCTTTCAAAGTCCATAAATTAGTGCGGTAGTAAAACTTCCGACAATAACTGACAAGAAGAAAAAGGCAATTCCAAGACCAATTCCGTGTTTTATTGAACCAACAGCACCAAGAATTGCAACAATTGGTCCTCCATGTCCGGCTTGATTTGTAACTGCAAGAACTCCAGCAAGTCCACCAGCAACTGCTGAACCAATAACATTAGCGCTAATTACCCGTTTTGGATCAGCGATTGCAAAAGGAATAGCACCCTCAGAAATTCCAATAAATCCCATTATTATCGCTGAAAGTCCGAGTGATTTTTCTTCTTTTGTAAATTTTCTACGTCAAATTAAGGTTGTAATTCCCATTCCAATTGGTGCAACTGGTATTGCAGCTGCCATCATTCCCATTGGTTCATAAACTTGAGTTGAAACAAGAGCAGTTGAAGTTAAAAAAGCAACCTTGTTTACTGGACCGCCCATGTCAAATCCGGCCATTCCGCCAAGTAAAAGACCTAGAAGAAAGGCAACACCAACACCAATTCCGTCTTTGTTTTCAAAAACATGCTTTAATCCAGCGATTAATTTGTCAAGCACTCAACCAATAGGAGCGCCAATTAAGAAAATTACGACTAAAGATCAAAATAAACTGACTCCAATTGGAATTACAAAAATTGGTAAAATTGCACTTAAAGATTTTTGGATTTTTAGTGAGTTAATGAATTTAACACTGTAACCAACAAGAATTCCAAAAATTACCGCGCCAATAAATCCCATCGGTGTTTGAACAGAAATTCCGCCAATTCCATAGAATAAATCTGCCGAATTACCGACAGTTGCAACAATAAATCCTGGTGCAAGTGCGGCCCGTCCGGCAATTGAGTAGGCAATGTAGCCTCCTAAAACACCGATCATTAATCTAAAGGCAATTACCCCAATTTCGAGCATTCATCATAGAAAATCACCTTTTGGCGCTGCTTCGGCATTACCATAAATGGCTTTTCCAATTCCTAACGAAAGGGCAATCATAATTCCACCAAAAACAACATAAGGAATCATGTAGGAAATTCCAGTGATAATATGTTTAACAATGCTAGTTCGATTTTCTTGATTTTGGGTTTGTTTTTTTTGTTTATTATGCAAAATTGGTGCTTTTTTTGCTTTTTGAATTACACTTTCAGTTTCATGGATTGCGGCTTTAGTGCTTGTAAAATAGACCTTTTTTTGGTCAAAAATTGAACTGTCAATTTCAAGATCGCTGGCAACTATAACAAATTCGGCTTGATCAATATCTTCTTTTGTTAAAACATTTTTAGGTCCAACTGATCCGCGAGTTTCAATTTTGGGAATATAACCATTTTGTTTTAGTCCCATTTCTAATTTTTCAGCGGCTAAATAAGTGTGAGCAATTCCAACAGTACAAGATGTGATTCCAACAACTTTTTTTGCATTTATGGGAATTTTTTGGGAATTTGTCTCTTGATTTTCCACTTGGTCTTTTTCAAAAATAAACTTTGAAATGTTATCAAAAATAACATTTTCGTCTTTAGATAAAATTATTTCTTTAATTTCGGGATTAAGAATAATTCGTGCAACTTTTGCCAGAATTTCAACTTGATTTTGTTCAAAACCAGACTTTGGCAGCAAAATACAGAAAATAAATTTTGCCTTAGAATCATCAAAATTTTGTCAATCAAGCCCAGATTTTAGACTTAAAAACAGCAGCGCTGGCTTTGTAATAGCGCTACTTTGAGCATGAGGGATTGCAAAATTTGACTCAAGTCCGGTAGAAATTTCATTTTCACGAGCCAAAAGATCGTCAAAGATTTTATTTTTTTCAGTTCCAATTCCAAGACTGACTGCTTTTTGAGCAAAAAATTCAAAAACTTCTTCTTTTGAATTAAGATCTTGGTCTAAAAAAATAAAATCTTTTGAAAAAATACTCATAAAAACCTTCCTTTCTTTTATTTTATATACTTAAATAATGGATTATTTAGTTAAAAATAAAAGAAAAATAAAAAAATTTTTACAAATTTGAAGTTTTTTATGAATGTTTTTCAATTATTCGTTTCATTCTTTGAGAATTTCAAGGTTTTTCTTGTAGTTTTCTTCATATTGCTCAGAAATTAAATTAGCAACACTGAAAAAAATAACATCAGAAATAAATTGTTGATTTATTTTCGATGAGATCGAAATAAAACGGTTTTTTTGCTCGAGCGTTTGGTAAAAAATTAAATTTTTATTGGGTATATCGATTTGTTTTTTTGCTGTTATTACAATGAAATTGTCGTTATTTTCAATAAACTTTTTAAGAACAAAATTAATTTCTTTAGTTTTACAAGATTTTGAAAACAAAATTTTTAAGGCTTGAGATTGAACGCTAACTAATAAAAAATTATGAAAATCACGAAAACTAACTGAATTTAGCCCTAATTTTTGCAAATTAATCGCTAGTTCGCTCGCCCCGATTGAAGAAGAACCAGCCCCGTAGATAAAAATTTTTTTGCTCTCGATAATTTTACGGGCAAAATCTTGGATTTTTTCAAGGTCAACAAGCTCTAATGTTTGAACTAACGAATTATGATAATATTTATAAAGTTGTTCGATAATTAGCTTGTTTTTATCAGTTTTTTGCTGATTTTTTACTTTATTTGAAATTTGCGCTGAATTAAGGAATAAATAATAAACATGAAACTGCATTTCTTTAAAGCTCGAAAAGCTTAATTTTTTTGCTAAATTTGAAATGAGCGTTATTGAGGATTGGGTTTTATTTGCTAATGATTTTAGATTGGATTGATAGAAAAATTGTGGATTTTCCTGTGCCAATTTAATAATAATTTTTTCAGTTTTAGTTAGTGATTCAACAATTTTTTCGTCAAAAAATACACTTTTCATAAAAATTAATCTACTTTACTTATAAAATAAAAAATGAACAAGTCCTGTTTTTTGGACTTAAAAAACAGGACTTGTTAAGTGTGATAATTAAAAAAATACTATAAATTCTTAGGCTTTTTCCTGAATTGGGCCTAGACCGATTAGATCGCCTTTTTCAATAAAACTAATTGAAGCACCACCACCAGTTGAAATATGACTAAAAGCATCGCCTAATTTTTCAGATTCAATTGCTGCAACTGAATCACCACCGCCAATTACGCTATAGCAATTTTCAAGTTTTCCGATTGCTTTTGCAATTTCACGAGTTCCGGTGGCAAAATTAGAAAACTCAGCAACACCAAGAGTTCCATTTCACAAAATAGTTTTTGCATCTTTTAAATGTGATTCAAATAATTTTATAGTCATTGGACCAATATCTAGACCTTCAAGGTCATCCGGAATTTCAAGTGGATTTTTTTCGTTATAAATTGGGGTTACATCTTCAAATTTATCAGACAAAGCAGCATCAAGCGGTAAAATTAATTTATCAGAGTACTTATTAATTAAACTTAGAGCTAAATCAATTTTGTCCTCTTCAACAATTGACTTTCCAATTTTGAGTCCAAGGGCTTTTTTGAATGTATAACCCATTCCTCCACCAATTAAAACTTTGTCAGCTTTTTCAAGTAGGGTTGAAATTATCCCGATTTTATCAGAAATTTTTGCCCCACCAATAATTGCATAAAAAGGCTTTTGTGGCTTAAAAATAATTTTTGAAAGTGCATCAAGCTCTTCTTTTACAAGATAACCGATTGCTGATTCTTTGATGTAAGTTGCAATTCCGACATTAGATGCATGAGCACGGTGGAGTGTTCCAAAGGCGTCATTTATAAAAACATCACCTAATGAAGCTCAGTATTTTCCAAGTTCTGGATCATTTTTTGATTCAGCTTTGTTTTCAAGATCTTGAAATCTTGTATTTTCAAGCACTAAAATTTGTCCGTTTTCAAGTTGATCAATTGCTTCTTCAACTTCTTTGCCACGGTTTTGAGCAACAAATTTCACTTCTCTTTGTGAAATTTTAGCTAACTCTTCGGCGACAATTCGTAGTGACTTTTTCTTCAAATCTTCGGGCGTTTTAACCCTACCAAGGTGTGATAAAATTATAAGTTTACCACCTTCAGTAACAATTTTCTCAATGGTTTTTAAACTCGCAGTAATTCTTTTTGTTGAAGTAATTTTCCCTTCAAGAATTGGAACATTAAAATCAACACGTAAAAGAACTTTTTTATTAAAAAATTTAATTTCATCAATAAATTTTTTAGTTTTATAGGTTGGTATCATTCTTTATTATTTTCCTTTAAAAAAATTAATGTTACGCTTAGAATTATAAACTAATAAATTAATATATCTAAAAAAACTAGAAATAAATTTTTGTCTTATGAATTTATAGCTTTTTTTCTTATAAGCACTTTAAGGTTTTATTTAATATTCCCGTAAAAAAAAAAAAAAAAATGCTTGGCCTGAGAAAAAAATCTGTTATAATTAGTTTCACTTAAGAATAAATTAATAAATTTTGATATTGAATTAAGGAGGAATTAGTTATGTTTTTTGTCTAATGTGCTCAGATAGCGCAAATTTTCCATTATATTTTTAAATATGATGGAATGCCTTAAATTTAACCGTTTAGAAATCTATATAAATTTAGGGCTTTTAGTTATTGTTCTTTCAAAACTTCATATATTTTTTTAGGCTCAATTTAAATAAAAACGAGTTTTCTATTTACATTGAGTTTAAATAGTAGTTGCATTTTTTTATGATTTGTGTTATTTTGTCATAAATTGATTTTTGTAAGTGTTTTAAGCTAAAAAAGTAGTTTAAATATTTTATAATTTTGCTTTTAAGCTAAAATTTTAGCTTTTTTAGTTTAGTTTATTTGATTGATAAGTAGATTTTACTTTTACGGTGGTTAGATTTAAAATTCAGTGTTTTTGCTTTGATAGTTATTTTTCCTGAGTTTGCCAAAAAAGTTAAAAAAGTGGCAAAACCGGAGACTTTTTAAAGATTATCTCATCAAACTGTGAAACTCGGGATAAACTAATAAATTAATATATCTAAAAAAACTAAAAATAAATTTTGTGCTATGAATTTATAGCTTTTTTTGTCTTATAAGCCTTTTAATTTCTATTTTTGCAATTTTTTTTGTTAAATGAAAAAAATTGCAAAAAATAATATGTAAAAAATTTAAAATATGCTTTAAAATTATAGTATAATTTTTAAAAATGCAAAAAATCAAAACTAAAATGTAAAAACAGAAAAATTTGTGAAAATAACATTAGAATTTATTCGTTTTATGTTAAAATTGAAATAGATTTTGCGTTTGTTCAAAAGCAAAATTTATTTTTTATTAGTATAACTACAAATTTTACTCTATAATTTACATTACTTTAAATATAAAGATCAAAAAGAAGTCGCTAGAAAAATGAACAAAACCAAAACTTTAAGATTTTATCTCACAGAGATTTGTGATGAGTTTCACAATGAAAAAGACTGTTATTATAGGCTAAAATTCGCAAAGGAAACCGTCGGTCTTTTTAACTCTCTAGTTGATGTTTTTCTAAAAATTGAAAGTCTTAAAACACCAGTTCGACTTTGAGTTTTACGTAATAAGAAATTTGGATCTGTAATTTCCTTTCCTTTAGCGATTAATTTTAGGTCACTTAGTCAAGAAAAAAAAGAACAATTTATAGCTAAAATTTTGGCTGATGACCCGAATTTCAACCTAAATGAATCAACTCAGCCAAATCAAAAAACTAGCCAACCTAAAAATTTAACTTTGGATGAATCGCAACATTTTGATTTACAAAGTTCAAAACCTAAAACAAACAAAGAAAAACCAAAAACTGAAATTTTAATTACTGAAAATGAGAAAACTATTGAAGAAATTCTCTATGCATTAAAACAAAACAACACTGATCATCCAATTGAGTGTCCAGTTTGTGACAATGAAAATCATCTTGAAGAGCTTAATAGTGAATGTCCTTGTCATTTAGTTGAGCTTGAAATTGTTGAATCAACAGATGACTTAGACCAAAAAGATGACAAAAATTCTTCTTTAGATAATTTAGAAAACTCAGAAATTTCAGCACAAGATAGTCATGAATCTAATTTAGAAGAAGATTCTGAAACTTTAGAAGAATTTGACCAAGACCAAGACCAAAAAGATGACCTGGATCCATCAGATGAAGATGAGCAAAATTTACCTAAAATTTCGCCAAATTTAGTTTTTAATCAAGATATTTCTGATGAATTTGACAATAAATTGCTTGAAAAAGTTGATTCAGTAAGTCAAGCATTAGTTGAAAAAGTTAGTCGCCATGAATTTGAAGATGAGCTGTTAGAAAAAGATAATCACTCTGATCATCAGTCCGAAGATCAAATTAATTTATCTACAAAAACAAGCAATAATTTTGATCAAGAAGAAAATCACCAAATTCATTCAGAATATTGCGACTTTTCTCTTGAAAATTCAGACTCATCTTATTCTTGTCAGTCTTGTGGACATAATAAAAGTTGCTCTTGGTGCCAAAGATATCGCACTTATTTAATTGAAGCTCAAAATTGTCCAGCTTGTCTTGATTTATTTAAGAAAAAAAATTTTAACTATCTTGAAAAACTCGCCCAATTAAGACTTCCTGTCCAAACAGGTCTTAGCTTTTCCAAAAAAGAGCCAAAAATTTGCAAAACTTGTGTTCATAATGCTCTTTGTTCTTGGTGCCAAAGATATCGCACTTATTTAAATGAGGCTCAAAATTGTCCTAGATGTAAGGCGATTTTTGAAGCTAAAAATATTAATATTAGCCAAAAAATTCGTGAACTTGCACATCCTAGTTATCCCTCTTATTTATTAAAAAACCCTTATTTTAGCAATTGTGTTGCTTGCAACCATAATGCAACTTGTCCTTGGTGTCAAAAATACCGTACCTATTTACTTGAGGCCAAAAATTGTCCAGCTTGCCTTGCTAAATTTAAGCAACAAAATTTTGACATTGATGCTAAGTTAAATTTACTTCGTGATAATTCATATTTTAGTCATTTAGCTTCATTAAAATCAACTGTAAATTGTAAAGCTTGCAACCACAATGCAACTTGTCCTTGGTGTCAAAAATATCGCACCTATTTACTTGAGGCCAAAAATTGTCCAGCTTGCCTTGCTAAATTTAAGGAACAAAATTTTGACCTTGATGCTAAAATAAATTTACTCCGAAGTAATTCATATTATAATAATTTAGCAAATAATATTAAATGTAAAGCTTGTTTTCATAATGCATCTTGCCAGTGATGCCAAAGATATGCAACTTATTTACTTGAAGCCAAAAATTGTCCAGCCTGCCTTGCTAAATTTAAAGCCCAAAACTTTGACCTTGAGAAAAAATTAAATGAACTTAGAACAAATGATCTCCAAAATTTAGCCTCACTAATTTGACAGCAAACTTATAATTCGCCTTGTCCAGCTTGCAATCATAATTTCTTCTGCCCTAAGTGCCGAAAATTAGCTGCTTTTTATCGTGAAGCGCGCAAATGTCCAGCATGTCAGGCAATCCTTAAAAAGAAAAATATTGATCTTGAGAAAAAAATTGCTGAACTTTCATTTTATCCTTATTATGAATCACGAGCACTTTTAAGATATAATTTGTCCCATTCAGACTCACTTTTTAATCAAAATTGTGCCTCTTGTTTACATGTTTATTCTTGCCGTTTTTGTCAAAAGTATCGCGCTTTTTTACTTGAGGCCAAAAATTGTCCAGCATGTAAATACCTTTTTGCCAAAAAAGGAATTTCAATTGACTATTTATTAAAAGTAATTAATTTCTGAAATCACCCTGATAGTTTCAATCACGTCGATCCACTTTCAGTCTTAAAACATGGTCGCCCAATTGTTCATGAAAAAATTGTTGAAATAGTTGATATTCCTAAAATTGAAATAGTTGAACCCCCACAGGTTGAAATAGTTGAAATTCCGCAAATAGTCGAGATCCCGCAAATAGTTGAGCCAGTTCTTGATTATTCTTGAGTCAAAATTCACCCTTATTATCCACAAATTGGGACTTTTGAACTGAATAAATTTCCAGCAATTATCCCATTATTCCGCGGAATTGTCTATCAAGCTTTCCTAGATCTCAACCGTAGTGATCACAATTCAATCGTTGATGATGAATTATTTAACACAAAACGTGGCTTTGGTGGTTATAATGTCCAATCTGGCGGAGTTTCTGTTGGTCTTGGCGATTTAAGTGTTGACGAGGCTACTCGAGTAATTGCCGCTTCAACTTCAAGCGTGGATGAAGATGAAGAAATAATTATCGTTGCAACTGAAAAGTCAACAATTTGAGGTCTCCCTTCTTATGTTTTATGATTTATCGTTTTTGCTTTGATTGCTGTAATTATTGTTGTTGTGATTATGTTTATTTTATACGGCGCTGGTATTATTTAAAATCTTTATTTTGTTTTAACTTTTTTATAAACTCCTTTTTTCTTAAAAAATTTTTAGGAAAAAAGGAGTTTGTATTATTTTAAAAAGTAAAACCTTAAAAAAATAATTAAAAATAATTGTTTGTCAAAAATAACAAATTAATATATAATATTTTAAATAAAGTAAAAAAGGGGATGTCATGAACTTAGATATTGTAATTTTGATAATTTCAGCATTAACCCTAGTTCTAGGTCTTTTTTTTGCAGTCTTTTTTATTTACAATCATATAAAAACATTGCATAAAAACAAGGTTAGTCGTAGTTTTGTTGATTTAGGCATATCTACACAAAGAAAAATAGTTTATGAACTTTATTTTGCAGTTAAATATTTGTCAAAAAATAAAGTCGGGGCAATTATCACTTTGCAGCGTAACATTCTTCTTGATAGTCTCCGTACTGACGGGGTAAAAATTGATTCTTTAATAAATTCCTCGCTTTTAATCGCTATTTTTCAAAAAAGTTCGCCATTGCATGATGGGGCAGTTATTATTGTTGATGACCGAATTTTGTATGCTTCGACATATTTTTCGGTTTCCGAATCAACACTTGAAGACCGATATGGCGCCCGACACCGGGCTGCATTAGGTATTTCTGAGGTTTCTGATTCAATAACGGTTGTTGTTTCAGAGCAAAGTGGTGAGGTTGTGATTGTTCGTGATGCAAATTTTTTTAAGGTTACAAATCTTGAAACTTTTACTGAAGTTTTAACAAAAGAACTAAATTCAAGTCAAACAAATACTGCTAAAAAATAATATTTAATGCAAAATTTTGAACCAAAAAGTTCTTTGTTAATTGATTTAGTAAACAATAAAAAAATTAATCAAGTCCGTCAATACACAAACCAAAAACCACTTTCAGAAGTAGCTGAAGAAGTATCTAAATTTAGTCAATTTCAGCGTCTTTTATTTTTTAGAATGCTAGATACTGTCACTGCCGGTGAAATTTTTACCTTTTTTTCGCCAGAAATTCAATCAGAATTAGTCATCAGTTTGCCAAACGAGATGATGAATCAACTTCTTGATGAACTTTATGCTGATGAAATTGCCGAGCTTTTAGATGAAGTTCCTGATAATGTTGCCAAACGAATTTTGCGCAATATTGATCCAGATACAAGAAAACGAGTTAACCAACTTTTACAATATAATTCAAATCAAATCGGCTCTTTTATGTCGGTTGATATTGTTTATCTTTCAAATCAATTAACTTGTGCCCAAGCGCTTGAAAAAATCCGTAAATATAAAGATATTTCTGAACTTGTGCATTATTACTATGTTGTTGATTCGCAAAAAAAAATTATCGGTGCGACCACACTTGAGGATATAGTTTTTTCTGATCCTAATTTAAATATTGAAAAAATAGTGTTTCAAGTTCCTTTTTTAGTAACAACTGACAAAAAAGAAGATGCCGCTGAAGTTTTTGCTAAAAATGATTTTTCGGTTTTACCGGTTGTAAATACTGCCCAAAGATTAATTGGGATGGTTACAAGTGATGATATTATTGACATTGTTAAAGAAGAAGCAACAAGTGATATTTATAAATTAGCCGGAATTTTACCACAAGAAGTTGAGGATTCTTATCTTAAAACCACAATAATTCAAATTGTTAAATCCCGTGTTTTTTGACTAATAATTTTAATGTTTGGCTCAACTTTATCCCAATTTATTATTCAAAAATTCACAGATGCAATTACCGAAAATGATGCAATTAAATCAATTGGGCTTTCATCTTTTATTACCACAATTGTCTCAATGATCCCGGTAATTTCTGGATCAGCCGGAAATGCTGGCTCCCAATCAGCAACAACAATTGTCCGCTCAATTTCACTAAAAGAAATTAATCGTTCTAACTTTTTTTCTAAAGTTCTTTTAAAAGAAATTGGCGTTGGAGCTGTTGTTGGCACAGTTTTGATGATTCTGAATTTTTTGCGGTTAGTAATTTATTTTACCCTTTCAGGCGAGATCAAAAACTCGCAAATTCCCGAAAATTCAATCTCAAATCTAACAATCCGCGATTATGTTTTAATTATTTCTTTTGCCTCATCATTTTCACTTTTAACAGTAATTATTTTCTCAAAAATTCTTGGCTCAATAATTCCGATGATTGCAAAAGCGACAAAAAGAGATCCTGCTGTTATGTCAGCGCCAATTTTAGCGACTGTAACAGATTCAATTTCTACTTTAATATTTTTTGGTGTAACAATTATTATTTTTTTATTATTGTAGTATAATATATTTTTTTAAGCGGGAAATATGTCTTATATAACAATAATTGGTTGAATTGCGGCTTTTTTAACTTCGATAATCGGTTTACCTTTGGTAATAAATACTTTTATAGCAAAAAAACCACCAAAAGTTTCACTACTAAGTTGATGAATTTATTATTTGGGAATTTTTGGATTTGCAATTTTAGGTTTTGCAATCCGTGATTTGCAACTTTTTATTCCACAAGTATTTAGTGGACTTTCAACTTTTATCTTTTTAGCTCAAGTTTATATTTTTAAAGCAAAAACAACAAGAAAACAATTAATAAATTTCACTTTTTTATCTTTTGCATTAACAGTTTTTCTACTAATTTTACTACTTGGAATTTTCTTTTGGGCCAAAATTTCTTTAGGCAATCTTGGTTCTTATGCTAATTATGTTGGAATTTTTGCCGGATTGTCGGTAAATATTGCCTTTTTACCACAAACTTTGTTAGGTATTAAAAACAAAACAATTAAATTTATTCCACTTACCTTTTTGCTAAATTTATTTCTCTTAAACTTTGCTTGATTAATCTACTTTTTCTTGCAATTTGTTATTGAAAGAAATGGCGCTTATCTTTCGTCATTCATTTTTCAAATTATTGGTTTCTTGATTTCAACAATCCAACTTGTTGTTTATTTTTATCAAATCAAACAACAGAAAAAACCCTTTAAAATTAATTGAATTTAAACTTTTTTAATTACAAAAAAATTGACAAAAATTTGACTAAAAGACTTTTTTAGTCAAATTTTGTTCGATATAAAAAGTCTTTAATTGCATAAACTAGCCCTTGTTGATCGCAAGCGCTTGTATGAAGTTTTGCTGTTTTTTTAACAATTTCATAGCCATTTGCCATTGCATAAGAAAAATTAGTTTTTTCAAGCATTGAAATATCATTAGGACTATCGCCAATTGTCATTGTTTTTCGGACGTCAATTCCAAAAGTTTTTGCTACAAATTCAACAGCATTTCCTTTATTTGTTCCTTTTTTACTAATTTCAATGCTTATATTATTAATTAAAACTGCTTCAAGATCACCATCTTCTTGTAATAATTTATAAGCCTTTTCTAAATTTTGGCTTGGGCCAATTAGTTCTAATTTTATTACATCTTTTTGTGGGCCATCAACAAAAATTACCTCATTTTCAGGATCCAAAAGTGGGTAGTTAAAATAGGAATAATTTTGCTCTTTAAAATTAAAGCTAAAATATTTTTGGCTTGTTCAAAAATTTAGTTGCATATCTAAATCTTTGGCAATTTTAAAAACAAAATCTTGTGATTTTTGCGAAATTGGTCCATTAATTAAAGTATGTCTGTCCTCTTTTAAATCACTAAATAAAGAGCCATTAGAAGTTAAAAGGTAACGAATTTCTAAGAGTTTTGCTATTTGCAAAATTCTTGAACCCAAAGGATTGCCTGTATTTAAAATTAAGGTAAAGTTATCTTTATTATTTTTTAGAAAATCAATTGTTTCCTTATCAACAGAAAAATCACCGCAATAAAGAGTTCCGTCAATATCACTAAATATTAATTTTTTAATCATTTCTAAAATTATAAGGTAAAACGCCAAAAACAATAAATTATTTTAAATTAGATATTTTTTAACTAATTTTTTTTGCATTTTTGTCACAAAAAAAAAAAAAAAAGGTTATAATGTTAGCATTTCAAAACTAAAAAAGGAGGTAAAAATGAATGCGGTTAGTCCTGAAGCTTATAGGTTAAATGCAAAACCAGCTAAAAAAGACAAGAAGAATTTAGCGCGTATTTTTCTTCGGATACTATTTATTCTGCTTTTACTTGGTTTAAGCACGGCAATTTTCTTTGATGCCCGTCGGTCATTCTTGAACATAGTAGATATTGACCAAAATGCGCCAATTTCAAGGATTTCAAGTATTTCGCTAATTTTTAATCCTATTGATGATGAAATTCGCGAATTTATTGCTCCAAGAGTTGCAAGATCAATTTTCCTGTTATTTTTTAGTATTATCTTTTTATTTAAAGGTCTAAAATTTTTACACCTCAAAAATAAGACGCATAAATACATAATTTTATCAGTATATTTTTTCCTTTCGTTAGTCAATCTAGTTGTTTATTTTGCTTGACTAACGACAGAATGGAGTCATATTCTTGGCATTTCTGCCCAAATTTTTATTTATATTTTACTTGATTATTCCCTTTGACTTTGACTAGGTCGAACAGATGACAAAATTAACTATGATTATAAGAAGCTTTTCATTTTTAAACATATAAGTTTAGCTTCTGCTATTGTTACATCAGGTACTTTATTTGGAATTTTTGCTTCAATGGTGTTTTCTACCCCTGGAAAATCATCAATTCCGAGCGTAACTTATGACAATCCAATTGCAGATTGAATTTATACTTTTATTGCTGAAGTGGCAAAAATAACTAATTCGTTAATTTTAATTGCACTTTTAATGGGAGCTTTAGTATTAGTTTTATTATATTATAGTCCTCAAATTTATTTTTACCGTCAAAGTCTTATTCGGCTTAAAAAATATACTCCAGCGCTCTCGGCCTTAATTTTTATTGCTATTGGAATTTTTGCATATAGTGTTTATATAACTGTTTATTCCATAACTAATTTTGTTCAGTTTCTTCCTTTTGGAAATAATATTGAACCAAATTATTTGCCAACAATAATTGGTATTTCGGTTCATGTTGTTTTATTAATTATTTATTTTGTTTTAAACCTTAGTCGATTAAAAAATAAAATTAAAGATTATCAATTAAATACGCTTCCATTCATTTTTATTCTTCTATCTTTTATTGCAAGCTTTGTTGTCTCATATTTAAGTTATTCAGTTCATGAAACAATTTGGATAAATTCAACTCAGCTAGTATTTTTCCTTACCATTTATTTTGCTCTAGTCAGAATTAAGCCCGAATTTCCGCTTTGGATGAAATTAATGGTAAGTTTTTTTATTGTTTTATATACAATTTTTAATTTCATTTATTTATTGAATATTGATATTTATACATCTACTGTTTCCCAAGTTAAGCCAGAAGACTACCAAAGAGATTTAGTATCAGTTTTTTATATTGACTATAGTTTCTATTTTCTTGGGATTTTAACTGTTTTACTAGCAATTTTTGTTTTGGCAAATTTATTTGTTGCAATTGGTAAAAATACTTTAATTCTAACAACAAAAAACAAACCATCTCAAGATCAAAAAGAAAACGTTGAAAATGAAAAAATAGGTTCGTCTTAGATCTAAAAACTTCCAAATCTAAAAGTTAAAAAAATAAGGAACAAATCATGAAAATTTTAGGAAAGAAAAAGCAAGCAAATCCAAACCAACTTGATACAAAAACAGAGTTTCGCGACTATTATGATTTAATTAATCATCCCAATTTTATTAGTTTTGATGCACTAATGAATTTAACTCTACTTGTATCCTCACAAAAAGCAAAATCCTCGATGAAAGAAAAATACCAAAAAAAAGTTATTGACTCTTATAAGTCAACGACAGAATTAGTATTTAAAAATTTCGTAATTTCTTGACAACGCTCAAGTCGTTTTGGCTCAAAAGGGCTTGTTCCTATAATTGCTCAAGTTGAATCTTCAAATGTTAGAGCAAGTAATTTTTACTCAGATAGTTCTGATTCAAGATTTTCAGCACTACTTTCAAATTTAAACACGCTTGCTTGAGATTTTATTGCCAACAAAAGCCGTTTTGTTGAAGTTGTCGAAGGATGCATTGTTTTTCTAGATCCGCAAACAAAAACACTTAAAGTTATTTTCAGCGAAGTTTCTTTAGCATCAAGTTTAGAAGATCAAAAGGATCCAAATAAAAAAGCATAAATACTTTAATTCTGAGAGTTTTAGATTATGAACATAAATGAAAAAAAGGAAAAAAGAGACAATTTTATCAAAATTTATGATTTAGTTTCGTTAAATCGAAATATTTCTCTAATCCAAATTAATCTTCTTTTAAGAACAATAAGAAATGTTTATGAATTTTTCTTAATTGGACAGTTTTTACTTGCTCAATTTAGTCCAAAAAGACCATTTAGCACAAAATTATCACTACTAACAAAAAAAGCTTTTGCCCGTCAAAATATTAATCTTTGAATTTATCCTTCATCAAATGAAAAATATACCCAAAACTTTTTTGATCAAATTGAAACTAAAATTTTAGAAAATTATACTGAAAAAGATTTTATTGTTCCTCTTGGTGTTCGGGCAATTAATTTTGCAAAGAAAAACAATATGAAAATCATAACTAGTTTTGAAAATTTAGACAATTCTTTTGAAAATTCAGTAAAAATTGGTCAAGTTATTGAATATGGACTTAAAACTCGTCAGTTTTCATCAGTAAAAATGGCCGTTTATTCAAATAAAATCCCAAATTTTATTGCAACAATTTTTCCTTTAAACCAATTTGAATTTAAAATGGAAACAAGTCAAGAAACAATTGATAAATTCAAAGCTAACCTTGATAAAGTCCGTTTTTTCCCTAATTTTGAAGAATTTTATCAAACCCAAATTCAGACATATTTTGCTACATCCGTGCAGGTTTTACTACTTGAGTCGCAATTTATCGTCTATAAAAATAAACTTATTCACGAAAATACACTTTTAAAGGAAATCGAGGAAAAAATTTTACGTCTTAAGACAACAATTTTAAAAATTGAACGTGAGCTAGAAATTGAGGAACTAAACTTGATTAAGAGCAAACCGAAAGGAATTTTTTAAATGGAATCACAACTTTGAAATTTCCGAATTTTGACCCCTGAAAATAAAACTATAAATTTTAAAGATTGCAAAATATATATTAACATTGAACAGGAAAAATATTTTGCACCACTTGAACCATTTATTGTCTCAAATCTTGATTTTTCGCTCATAAAAATCGAAATTTCTTCAGGGGTTTTTTATTTTTTTGCCCACAAATCATTACTTTTTTCCTTAGAAAACAGCGCTTCTATTCGGCTTCATGATAATTTGATTTTTTACAAAACTGATAAAAAAGAATATTATATTCAGAAAAAATCAAATCAAAAAAGCAAAAAAACACTTTTACACAAGTTGCAAATGCAAGCAAATTTAGAGCTAAGTTCAAATTTAGAATTGTATAATAGTTATATACTTACCAAACAAGAAAATGAACAAAACCGTTTGATGCAACTGTTTTTTTTAGTTCAAACCGAGGTGAATTATGTCTAAAAAATTAAAAAATAAACTAGTTTTTGTGCCTATTTTATCAGTCTTTTCAATTTCATCCTTATTTTTTCTTTCATCAGCTTCAACTTTTAGTCCTCCTGCTGTTGAATTTCAACAAACTGCCCCAACTCCTTCAAATCCAGGCCAACCCCCTACAATTCAACCAGCAAATCCTGGCCAAAATGCCGGTGGCCAAAATTCTGGCGGGCAAGCTCAACCAGGCATAAGTGAAAAAAAGGCCGAGCCAATTACTGAAGAAGATCTAAGGCAAAATAAAGCATACTGAGAAGCCCAAAAAGAATCATTAATTGACCAATTTATTGATAAAGTTGATGAAGATATTAAAATTAAACTTGCTGATATTGCTTCAAAAACTCGTGATAATCTTGAAGAAAAACTACAGCAAAGTTTTTTCTGAATTCAACTTCGTGATTACTTTAAACGAAACCGTGAAGGTCTAAAAAAGAATCCAAGTGAATTTGGTCTTAATATTATTAGTCCTTTTGCTTTTGCTAATAATCTAAAACTAAAACGTGGTGATGTTAGTTTTGACAAAGAAAACTACCAAGGTCTTGAATGAGGAACTAACAATGATGATAATTATGAAAAAATAAATAATGTTAAAACCTCAAAAGTAACAGAAGTTCCAAACACACTCAAAGGCAAAGAATTTGAAAATCGAATTAAGACTTATTTCCAAGGACTTACATCCCAATATAAACAATATCTTTTTAAAGAAGAAGAATTTCCTGTTTATAAAAAGAATTTTAACCTTGACAAATTTGCTGACAGATCTGATACTGATGAAAACCTTTTGTTAGCAAGTAAGCCAATTGGCAAAGAAGGGATAAATTCTTGAAATGACTGAATTAAAAACTATTTTGAAAAACAGTCGCTTTTACTTGATTTTACTTTAAATCAATTGCCAAATCCAAGTTCATCTCAATCAGCCCAAGAACAAATTAATTTTGCAATTAAAAAAATTACTAACCAAAATCCACCTGATGTAGCCGAAAAACCTGAATTTGAAGTAAGAATTGCTCCTGATTTGCCCCCAATTATTGCTCCTCAGTATGCAGCTATGACGCCTCAACAAGTAGTTAACCTCTATAATTCGGCATCACAAGAAGAAAAAAATAACATTTTTTTCTTCTTAAACCCGTTAAATTCACGTTTTAAATATTTTATTGAATCAGTTTCATATGATGCGGCTGGAAATAAAATTAATGCAAAAGTAAAAATTGTTGACTTTGTTAATCAAGTTCGTGATCCAGCTGATAAGTCAAAAGCCGAAAAAGTCTACGATACTCCCCATTATACTGATTTTCCTGAAGGGGCAACTCCAGCTCAAAAACAAGCAATAACAACAAATTTATACCATTCAAATCTAGGTGTAACTGCTGTAATTGACCAGTTTTTCTCAACAATGAATATTCAAGACCAGTTTAGTTTTGATCAAATTCGTTATTATTCTCCAGGTTCACAAACAACAATTTATAATTTCTTTTATTTATTAACTAAAGTTTTTTATAACCAAGATTTTCTTGATGCTCAGAAAAAATTGGCCCAAGATTATATAAATTCTTCTCATGCTAGTGTTTTTTCAGCTTCACAATTTCAGTTTTTATCTTATTTAAAAAAATCAGAAATTGACAATAATAAAGCTTGATCTCATTATTATTTAATTTATTTTTTAAATCTAATTGTTCTTCAAGATAAATTTTTCCAATATTTGGCAAAACCAAATGCAGTTGACAAAGAAGCAGCGGCGCAAAAAGAAAAACAATTTGATGAAAATCTCAAAAAATTGAATTTAACTCGCGAAGATATTAACCGTTATTTTGCTCAGGCACACGAAAAAGTTGCCCTTTTTCATAATGAGTCTTACAAATTAAGTTCTAATTTAGTTAATCAATTTTTGGCAATGACTAAACTAGGGAGACAAATCAATCTTTTAAACCAAATATTAGGGCATGTTGCTTATTTTGATGAACCACAAACAAATCAAGGATCTTCTTCAATAAATAACAACCAACAAAACTCTGATCCAATTCAGAATTTTTCAGCACTTATTGAAAAATTCAATAACGAACAGCAAGGTCAATGGTTATCAAATAATCTTGCTTATATAATAGTCGGGACACTTTCGGTAATTTTAGTCTCAATTGCTGTAATTTCAAGATTGTTAGTTTATAAAAGAAATCAATTAAAAAAGGTTGAAAATAATTCTGAAAATCAACAACAAGGAGAAAAATAATGTCATTACGTGTCGCCTCAGTTTTAGACTATGTTATTTTAGTTAAAGGACAATACAACTGAAAAGAACAGCAATTTTTTCAAATTAAAAATAAACCCGAAATTAAAGCGGTAGTAATTCAAGCCTCATATATGCAAGCTTATTTACTTTTTAACAACCAAAAAGGTAAAGTTGAAATTAATGACGAACTTGTTGAATTACCTGATTTTGATCGTGTGGCCACTTCGATGGAATTTTTTGGGAAAATTATCGATCTTTCTGGTAATATAATTGAACCAAAGTCAGCAAGACCACAAACTTTTTTAACTTATCGCCATTCAGCTTTTGCAACTGCCGCAGGTGTTTTACAACGTCAATTGCTTGATCGCCAAGTTTATACCGGAATTTTGTCAATCGATCTTTTTAACCCGATTGGATTTGGTCAGCGTGAACTTATTGTCGGTGATCGTCAAACTGGAAAAACACATATTGGAATTAACACAATTATTAACCAAAAAAATTCGCCAACAACAAAATGTATTTATGTCTCAATTGGTCAAAAACGGCAAAATTTAGTCTCTTTATACCATGATCTATTAAAAAATGGGGCAATGAATAACACAATCGTTCTTCATGCAGCTTCAACAAGTCCATTTGACCAATATTTAGCTCCTTATTTTGCAATGGCTCATGCTGAAAATCTTAGTTATAATTACGATGTTGTTATTGTTTTTGATGATCTGTCAAAACATGCAAGTGTTTGGCGTGAGGTTGCCCTTTTAACTAATCAGCCAATTGGAAAAGAAGCTTTTCCGGCTGATATTTTCTTTGCCCACTCAAAACTTTTAGAGCGTTCAGGTCGTTTTATTGGACGAAAATCAATTACAGCCTTGCCAATTCTTCAAACTGTTGATAATGATATTACCGCACTTGTTTCTTCGAATGTAATTTCAATTACTGACGGTCAAATTATTACTTCTTCAGCACTTTTTGCCGAAGGAAAAATTCCTGCTGTAAATATTGGACTTAGCGTTTCGCGGACAGGTTCATCAGTTCAAGCAAAAAATATTCGTGCCATTTCAAAAGAAATTTCATCATTATATTATAACTACCAAAAGCAGATTAAATTGGCAAAATTAGATTATGATCTTAATAAGGAAACTTCGGATTTACTTTTTAAAGGATCACAAGTTGAACAGTTTTTAGTGCAAAAAGGTTATTCTTATTATTCGCCAACAAGTGTTTTAATGGGAATAAAAATAATTTCTTGAGGTCTTTTAAAAGATGTGGCTGATCCTACAAAAGTCGTGAATTTTGTTCAAGCCTTAATTGAAACTGATCCGTTTGCCAAACAAATTTTTGCCAAATACACAAATAATGAATTTATTGACGATCAGCTTGCTGGTTCATATTTTGCAACAGTAGTTAACCAATTTTTGGAAAAATCAACAAATACTCAATTAGAAGTTCCGCTTGCATTTCCAAAAATGGATCAGTCATTACTTGATTCAATAACACAAAAAGCCCAAAATATCGGAGGTAGATAAAAATGATTGGTTTTGTTTCCCAGATTTGAACTAATGTTGCTGAAATTAAATTTCAGACTGATCTTGATAAAATTCAACTTGAACAAGCTCTAACAATGCACCAAAACACGACAGTTTTGGTGATAAAAAAAATTTTAGATGCAAATACAGTTCGTGCAATTGTGATTGCCAAATCTCAGCCAATTGCCGTTGGTCACCAAGTTGTCAATACACTCACTTTTTTACAAGTTCCTGTTGGCGCTAGTGCTAAAAATCAAGTTTTTAACATTTTAGCCCAATCACAAAATAATGCCCAATACAAGCCAAAAACAATTCCGATTAATTCAACAGTTAATGTTACAAAAGAAAATTTTAATGTTCGTCATAAATTGCTTGAAACCGGAATTAAAGCGCTTGATTTTTTTGTCCCTATTTTTGAAGGTTATAAAATCGGAATTTTTGGTGGTGCCGGAGTTGGTAAAACTGTTTTGATGAAAGAAATAATTTTCAACGTTTCCAAACAAAGACAAAAAGTTTCATCAATTTTTGTTGGTTCAGGCGAGCGTTCCCGTGAAGGTCTTGAGTTATTTTTAGAACTTCAAGAGTCAAATTTAATGTCTAAATCAACAATGTTTGTTGCCCAAATGAACGAAACTCCTGGCGCTCGGTCAATGATTGTGCCAATGGGAGTTACAGCTGCTGAATATGCTCGTGACTACGAAAAAGAAGATGTGCTTTTATTTATTGACAACATTTACCGTTTTATTCAAGCTACTAATGAAGTCTCGAGTGCGCTTGAAAAAAATGTCTCAATTGGTGGTTACCATGCAACAATGGACTCTGATGTTTCTTTTATTGAAGATCGCCTTTATAAAAACGAAAATGGCTCAATTACTTCCTTCCAAACGGTGTTTTTGCCAATGGACGATCTTTCTGATCCAGCGGCTATTTCGCTCTTTACGCACCTTGATTCTTCATTTGTGCTCTCACGTGATAAAATGTCAAGAAATATTTTTCCAGCTTTTGATCCTTTAGTTTCAACCTCAAACTCAGTTTCGGTAAACGTTATTGGTGAAAGACATTTTAATGCAATTATTGCCGCTAAGTCAATTATGAAAAAATACAAAGACTTAGAAGATGTTATTTTGATTCTTGGATTTGATGAACTTGATGCTGAAAGTAAAATAATTGTTCGTAAAGCGCTTCAACTTGAAAACTTTTTCACCCAGAATTTCTTTATGGCCGCTGCCTTTACTAAAGAACCTGGAGTTTATGTTCCACTTGAAAAAACAATTGACTCAGTAATTCGAATTATTGATGGTGAATTTTTAGATATTTCCCCATCAGAATTTGCCTTTATTGGCTCAGTTGATGATCTTGCTAAAAAAGAAGCCTAAAAACTTCAAACAACAAATAAAAATTTCACCTTAAATTTAGGTGAAATTTTTTTATCCCGAGTTTGCCAGTTTGATGAAATAATCTTAAAAAAGTGTCCTGGTTTAAGTTTTGGCACTTTTTTAACTTTTTTGGCAAACCCAGGAAAATAACTATCAAAGCAAAAATGCTAAATTTTAAATCTAATCATCAGGAAAGAAAAACCCACTTACCAATCAAATAAAGCAAACTAAAAAAGCTAAAATTTTAACTTAAAAGCAAAATTATGGATTTTTAAACTGCTTTTTTAGTTTAAAACACTGGCAAAAATCACAAAAAAATACAACTACTATTTAAACTCAATGTAAATAGAAAACTCGTTTTTATTTAAATTGAGCCTAAAAAAATATGTGAAGTTTTGAAAGAACAATAATTAAAAGCCATAAATTTGAAGATTTCTAAACGGTTAAATTTAAGGCATTCCATCATATTTAAAAACATAATGGAAAATTCGCATTTTCTGATTTTTTTATGGCAAAAACATAACTAATTCCCCCTTAATTCTAATCTCAAAATTTATTAATTCATTCTTAGTGAAGATTATTATAACAGAAATTTTTTTAGACCAAGCATTTTTTTTTTTTTTTTGAAAACGGTTAATTTTAAGCCATTGCACTATCTTTAAAACACAGCACAAAATTTGCTTTATTTGATTTTTTAGGAAAAAAACATAACTAATTCCCCCTTAATTCTAATTTTTAAAAATTTATTAATTCATTCTTAGCAAGGTCTAATTATAACTGAATTTTTTTATTTTAAAAATTTAAAATAAAAAATAAGACTCGCAATTTAAAGTAGCGAGTCTTACAAATCAATTTACAAATAATAAAACGAAAATAATAAACTTTATTTTGTCGCGTCAATGAAAATTTTCATTGCTTTATTGTCAGATGCATTTAAGAAGGTATCATAAGCTTTCATGATATCAGAAAGGTTAAAGCGGTGGGTAATTAGTCCTTGAACTGGTAGTTTTCCGGTTGAAACTGCGTTAATTAGCATTGGTAGTGTGTTTGTATTTACTAGTCCGGTTGTAACGGTGATGTTTTTAATTCAGAGATTTTGGAGATTAAAGTCAACTTTTTTACCGTGAACACCAACAACAGAAATATTTCCGCCTGGTTTAACAATTTTTTGGCAAGTATCTCATGTCTGAGGAAGTCCAACAGCTTCAATTGCCACGTCAACACCATCAGGACCAACAATTTCGTGTAATTTTTCTAATAATGTCTCATCAGGAACTAATGTGTGAGTTGCTCCTAATTCTTTAGCTTTTTCTAAACGGTTTTTGTCAAGATCAATCACGATTAATTTAGATGGTGAATATAGTTGGGCAGTTAAAAGCGCTCCCATTCCCACTGGACCAGCACCAATAATTGCTACTGTTTTACCAGGTGAAACTTGACCATATTGAACACCAATTTCGTGTCCAGTTGGAAGTGCGTCTGATAACATAACAGCTACTTCGTCAGAAATTGTATCAGGATATTTATATAAACTATTATCGGCAAAAGGAACTCTTACATATTCGGCTTGGGTTCCGTTTATCATGTATCCGAATTTTCAACCACCTTCTGCTTCACGGCAATGAGAATATAACTGTACACGACAGTTGTCACACTTACCACATGGAGTTATGCAGCCAATTAAAACTTTGTCACCTACTTTAACATTAGAAACACTTGAACCTATTTCTTCAACAATACCAATACCTTCGTGACCTAAAATTCTACCTGAGGCAACTTCGGGATTTTTACCTTTAAAAATTCCTAAATCTGTACCGCAAATAGTTGTTTTGGTAACTCTAACAATTGCATCTGTTGGTTTTTGTATAACTGGTTTGTCAACATCTTCGAGGGCGATACTGTGATCACCACGATAAACTAATGCTTTCATTTTTATATAATGACCTCGTATATAATTATTTGCATAAATAATTATATAACTTTTTTTATAATAAATAAGTATTTTTATTGAAAATTTTTTTAGTCAACATAGTGTAAAATTTCTGCCTTATTTACCCAAGGTTTTGACATTAATTTTGTACTTAGTCACAAAAACCAATTTTTTTCCCTAGTTTCCCAGTTTGATAAGATAATATCCAAAAAGTGTCCGGTTTTTCACCGTTTTTAACTTAAAAAGCAAAATTATAAAATATTTAAACTACTTTTTTAGCTTAAAACACTGACAAAAATCATAAAAAAATACAACTACTATTTAAACTCAATGCAAATAGAAAACTCGTTTTTATTTAAATTGAGCCTAAAAAACAAAATTTGAAGTTTTGAAAGAACAATAACTAAAAGCCCTAAATTTGTAGATTTCTAAACGGTTAAATTTAAGGCATTCCATTATATTTAAAAACATAATGGAAAATTCGCACTATTTGATTTTTTATAACAAAAACATAATTAATTCTCCCTTAATTCAATCTCAAAATTTATTAATTATTCTTAGCAAGATTTATTATAACATAATTTTATTTTTGACCAAGCATTTTTTTTTTTTTTTTGCAAAAGGTTAATTTTAAAATAATAAAAATTAAGATTTTAGGTCAAAAAACCCGTAAATCCGAGAACCTTCTGAACTAATCTTTGCACGCCATTTCTAGTTCTTTTTCCGTCTTTTTTGTAATATTTTCTGAGTCTGTCGTTCCAACTATTACCCATTTATTAGTTTGGATTCAATTAAAAACAGTATTTAAAGATGGTCTTTCAATGTTAGGAAAATTTTCTGCTATATAAAAATATGTCGCCTTAACTCCATGGACTTTTTTGTCATATTTTAGTGCAAAAATTCTGCTGAATTCCTCATATTTCCCTAACTCAACAAATTTGAAATAATACCTATGATAATATCTTTTTTGTCTTTTTCTTATTGCCAAATTAGCTTCATAAATTCCATATTCATTTAGATTTCTTTTAATTTCTCTTGAGACAGTTGAGGGAGAAACATTAAGTTGTTTAGCAATAAATCTAATACTTTTATTGTTCTGCAATAAAAACTCAATTTTTACTAAATCTTCGAAACTAAAATGTTTAAATTTTCTTTTTTCCATGATGCTCCATAAATAAAAAAAATGCAACAATAATATTATTATACTATAGGTTGCATTTTTATCTTCTATTTAGCAAAACCCGGATTTACGGGTTTTTTGCATATTTAGATTCAATAAAAAGTGAATTTTCACCATCAAACTGGAAAACTCAGCTATTTAAAAATTTTTTAGTCAACGTGCTGTAATAAAATTTCTGTCATATTTTTCCAAGATTTTTTCATTAATTTTCTACTTAGTCACAAAAACCATTTTTTTCTAATAGCTTGCCAAGAATTTCTGCACTAACAAAAAAATAAATAGAATTTATTAATGTTTGTAAAAACAAAGGCACTACCAAAATACAAAGGGGAATAAAAACATAAATATATGGTGGAACCGGAAGGTTATAAAGATCCCAAAATAAAATTCCAGCTGCTATTAATCCCACAACTATTGCTAAAATAAATCAACGAAAAATGATGTATGTAAAGGCAACTGTTGATTTATAATATAAGGAAATTTTTTTATAATTATTTTTCATTTTCTTCTAATTCCTTAAATTTCTTAGCAATAAAAATTGCAAAAATATGTCTAATATCAATGCTATGATCATTTTTATATGAAAATACTAAATTTGGACTTAAGTAATTTAGTGATAAATTGCTTATTCCGAGCTTTTCTTTGAAAATATTAAACTCGTCTTTTGAGCTAAATTCGAGCAGCGGCGAGTCAGATTTATAATGAGGATCAGGTAAAATTATATCGTTAAAAAATTTATGAAAATCATTATCAAATGCAAGCCGTAAATTTTTAATTTTAGTGTCATTCTCAAATTCTTTTATTAATTCCAAAACTGAAATTTTCAAAGGTTTTCCATAGTTTGAGAACGGATTTTCCAAGGTTAACTCGACATTTTCAGTGAAATTTTCAATGAATAAACTCAAATCAATTTTTTGAATATTATTCAATATTTTGTCTTGATTTAAAACACAAATATATTGGCTTTTTTGTAAAATTGCATCAAAATAACATTGAGAAAGTTTGACCTTTGTAAAAGGCAAATTAAATTTGGAAATTTCTTTTAAATCATTTATAGTATTTTTGAATTCAATTTCATAATTTTGACTTAAATTCTTTATATTTGAAAGTAATACAAATTTGTTAATTTTATTTGCAATTTGGTAAACTGGCGAAGTTATTGTTAAATTTTCAAGAGTTGTTTGATATTTTTTTGGTACAAAAATAAAACTAAATTCTTCACTTTTAATTGATATATCATAAGGATCAGTGATTTGTTTATCATCAAGAATTGTTGTTTTTTTAATCCCTAAATCAAAACGTAAATTAGAACTTGAGCAAAAATCTAGATCGTTAATTTCAACTGATTTTAAAAAAGTCATACTTTCGGCAAAAGGTCCGCAAAAACAATTAAAGGGTTAATTTTTGCTAATTCATTGGCTTTTTTATAATATTTGTCAAAATTTTCATCTTTTAATTTATGCAAAAGTCCAAAACTTAAGCGGCTTATTAAAAATAATTTTAAAAATTTTATAGATTTAGCAATGGAATTATTGTCAAAATAATCAACAAATTTTTTCCTAAGAAAAAGACCTAAAACAAAATAAACTCAAACAAAGGGTAAGGGCCAAAATGCTGCAGGACCTACTCATCATATATTTTTGTTTCAAAGTAAGCTAGCCCCAATTGCAAAAATGATAAAAAAACCACTGAAATTATTGAAAATGTAAGAATTTGTAGTCCTTTTTCTCCCTTTCTAATATAAAAAGAATTTGAAAACTTAATATAATTGCTCAAAATGACAGAATGTTTTGTTATTTTCATGAAATCCATCTTTATAAAAAATTAGTAATACCATATCTAATTTAGAATGATAAAATTTTTAGTTTAAAAACTTAGTTTTCCTCGTTAATTTTTGATACAACCCGTGAATATGTGCGTTTTTGAATCTCTTCTGGCAAATTAACAACATCAGCCTTTGAGGCAAAAACGTCTTTTCGGGTTGATTCACTAAAGCCATTTGGAAATAAATTAGTTTTTAATTTTTTGTCAGAATTATTGCCATAAAGTTGTAACATTGCATCAAAATAGGACTTAAATTGGTTTTTTGAACCATAAATTATATCATAAGCAGGTAAATTATATTTTCCATAATAACCTTTATAGTCATATCCATAAGAACGTAAAGCCAGAACAAAAGCCGCTGAGGCAGCGTTGTCAGAAGCAAATTGAAGTCCGTAAATTTTTTCATTGCTATCGCGAATTGAAGTTCCACTAACTCCACCACCAGAGGCAAAATTATCAATTAAAAAGCCTTGACCTGAAATTAAATAAGGACTTGAAACTTCACCTTTTTCATTAGGGGCGTGCTGAATTTCAAAATATGAACTTGTAAGTGTTGGATTTGTAATAAAATAGTCAGTTATTCCGGGTAAATTTACAAAAGAACGGTATGAGCGGCTTCATGCAAATTCGCCACCTTTTTCTCAACGTTTGTCTTCTGGGTTATTATTAAAATAAAGAGCTTCAGGTTTATTAAATCAAGGTGAAACTTGGAAGCGTCTATTGGCAAAATCAGTTGGATTTTCATAACGATCAAGCGTTCTTTGACTTTCATTTTGTGTTGAAGGCCAACCAAAACCGTAAAAATCAGTTGGCGGAATTTTTTCATAAATCTTAGGATCAAGAAAGTTTTCTTCACGGCCTTGATAATGATTTTGTTTTTGGGCTTCATTATAATAGTCTTGAGTCATTTTTTTTGCTTGAGCCTCATTGTCAAAATTAACTTCAACAACGGCAAAATCAAGAACTTCTTCAATATTTTGGTACACCTTTTGTGAAGAAAAGTCTTTTGGCGAAGACTTTAGCGCGTTTGTTCCAATTACAATTGTACGCACATTTAAAGGTTTTTTTGGTGTTTCATTGACAAGTAGTGAGTCACGTTCATATTGGCCATCGCGACCGTTATTATATAAAGTTCCCTCTAATTCTTTAACGCGAACTTCTTCGCTGTCATAATAAGTCGCAAATCCTTCGCCAATTGATGTTGGCAATTTTGAATGAATTGGTGTTGTATTTTTTAGTTTAGTCAGAGTAATTGTTCAAGTGTTGTATTGGCGAAATTCCTCACTATAATTTGACTCATCACGGCCTCAGACTTGAGTTTTGTCACTTGGGGTGTCATTTGCAAGTCGCAAACTTGCAGCAACGTGAGCATTTGTTATGAAAAATCACTTTAGAGGATAAGTGCCATTTTCTGTTTTTTCAAAGTCAAGAATTGCTGCTGTTCCAAATGACATATCTGACCGAATTACCCTTTTTACTGCATCAGGATTTTCAATATTGTCATTAGGATCGCGTTGGCGACCATTTCTTATTCCAAAAGAAAACGAATTTTTGGCTATTTTTCGATAAGTATCATTTGGTAAAACTCGCGGTAAACCGTTGCGATTTGATCCACCAGTTAGCTTTTCATTACCCCAATAAGCCGGAACTGCTGGAGGTTGTACAAAATTATTAATTAAAATACCTTTGATCTCGCCATCGCTTCCAATTTCAGGTAAAGAAAAACCACGTAATTGAGCATTTTGATAGTAAGGTTGATTAGCTTCTTTTGCTTGTTGGTTTAATTTTTCAAGAACAGTCGAACTTGGAAGATTAAAACTTTCAGGAAAAGGTTTTAAAACACTTGCGCGAGTAAAGCCGCTTTGACTAGGAATATTGTTCAAACTTCGATGGTATTCTAGTTCTTTTTTAGGGTCATCGTATTTATATTGGTCTTCAACAATACGTTTGTTATTGCTTCACCTTGAAAAAGTTTGACCTTGAGGTGCTAAAGATGCAGTTTTTTCAGGTGAAACTGGCTCAGGCCGAGGCTGATTTGGGTTTGGAATAGCACCTGGATTAGGGCTAGCGCCTGGATTTGGATCAGGATTTGGATTAGGATTAGGATCTGGAGCTGGACTTGGACTTGGATTTTGAGGCTTTGGAGTGTCTTTTTGATCTTGAACTAAACTAACAAGTTCGGAAAAAGTCTTTTGAAATTCCGCTTTTTTGTCTTGGTTTTGTAAGTCATTATCAGAAAAAGTGCTTAGTTTTGATAGGATTTTTTCTGATTCTTGGTTGAATTTACCTAGTTTATCAGAATTTAAAATTTTTTTTAAATTCTGAATTTCTTCATTAATTTTTGTAAGTAAATTATTTATGTTTTCTGAACTACTATTTTGCGAAGAGTCAAATTTATTTTTTAGATCAGTTAAAGATTTTTCAACATCACTAATACTTTTTAAATCAGAATTAATATTAGCACATGAAATAGTGATAATTGGCAAAATGGTTGGTAATAAAAATAAAATTTTAGACCTCAATTTCATCGCTAGCTCCTTCTTGTTGACTGTTTTGGTTAGCAATTTTAGTTTGGATTAAAACATTTCCAATTTGACCACCAAGTTGAGATTTTAACCCATCACTTTCGACATAAATTTGTGTAATTCGTCTTTGGCCATTAGCATTTGCCGCTCTAATGAAAGACTCAAGTTGACTTTTTGCATCACCAGTTAAATTTTGACCTTTTAAATAAAGAGGAATTCCGTAAATTTCCTGACCATTTCGCCTAAATTGAATTTCAGTTGGTGGCGGAGGCGGATCGCCAAAAGCTAACCGCTGGCTAAATTGGGCGCCATCAAAATCGGAAATATTAACAACATAAGCATCCGCGCCACCAACAAGGTCGGCTTGAAAAATCATTCGCTTGAATTTTAAGGTTCGACCACCTTCAAAATTTTCTTTTGCAAAAGGCTCAGGTCAGTTTTCAACATTTATATTATAAACACGGTTAAGTTCGTCAAACCAAATTCCTTTTAGAGTTTTGATATTAGTATCAGAAAAATCTAAAAAAGTCGGTCAACCGCCTTTGCCACCAAAATTACCTTGAAAAACACGTTGGTTAATTTTGGAATTAAAAACAATTTCAAGACCTTCGTTAATTTTAGCAACATCATCGCCTTTGTCAAACCGAAGTGTGTTAAAAATTATTGATGAAGGAAGTTTTTCGCCCGCATTTCTTGTAACGTGAAATTGACTTTGGTAGTCAAAACTAATAAAATCAACGTTTTTCAATGCATTTGGATTAATTGATCAATGTTGTGAAACGGCATTTGAATCTGAATAGAGTTCTAATTCTTTTAATTTGACATTTTCAAGTCCCCTTAATCCGCGAGTTGCAGCTGGATTATTTAAAAATAAAGTCAATTTGATAACTGAATCAGGAATTGATTTTAGAATTGGATCAATATTTTGCAATGAATTAAGCGACCCAACATTTTTAAGAACAACAGCTTGAATTTTATTATCTTGCTTGATTGCTTGGTTCATAATTTTTTGAAATTTATCAAAAGCATTAGAATCATCTGCATTTAGAACAATTGCTTTTATTGGACTTCGATTAGCCCGGTCTTCGTTTTGTTCATTTGGTGTGTATTGGTAAATTTGGATTGAATTACCTGAGACACCGTTTTCTGTAAAAATATTTTCAAAATCTTTTGAAACATCAGTTTTTGTCCAACCGGTATATTCAAGGCTCGAAATTGAACTTGAAACTCGAGAATAATAACTTGGAGTGTTAAAAACTCGGCTAAGATTTTCGGCTTTTAGCCGATTTAGCGTTGGATTTTTAGCATCATCATCATAACCTCAAGCATAAGGATTGTCAGCATCAGGCAATAAACCTTGTTTTAAAAGTTTAATTTCATGGGCTTCCAACGGTTTTGGATTAGCTGCTTCGCGTTTTAGGCGCTCTAATTCAGCTTTATTTTGCTCAAGTCGAATTGCTGGACAATCAATTGAAGGCTCACAAGAGTACAAACTAAGTCGGCGACCTTCTTCTCAACTTCTTCGCGAACCTGGGGCATCATCGCCATTTCTTTTGTTATATTCTTCGTCATAAAAGCGATTTATTTCTTTTACTTGTGCTTCAATATTAATAATCCGCGATTCGAGTTTTTTAATTTCAGCACTAATTCCAGATGCTTTTCGTTGTAAAGCAAGCTGGGTGAGCCGACTTAATTCAGTACCAACTATTAAATTTGGACCCGAAGTTGCACTTTGAGGTGCAAATTTTGGTTTTAAAGTTGGCGCTTGTTGTGGAGCGGCAATTTCTGGCTTTTTTTCTTCAACTTTTTCGGTGTTTTTTATTATAATTGGTTGCTTTGTATCATCGATTTTTTGAGTCTGGTTAGGTTTTTGCTCTTCTTTTTCCTTAAAAATTGCATTTGTAACTGGTGAATTGAATTTTAGATCATTATCAACTTCGTTTTTGGCAATTGTTGAAGGGCTTGAGTTTGAATATGTGTTTTCAAAAGCTGGAAAATTCAGCGATGTTAAATATTGATTAAGAGCACTAGCGACCGGAATAATTATTATAGGCGCAGCAACCAAGAGAACAATTTTGCCTCTTTTGGTCAAAAAAGTCATTATCCACCTCCAAGTTGTGTGTTTTACTTAATTATAACACCTTTTTTTTTTTTTTTTAGGATAGTAATTTTGAAAAAATAAGGTAAAATTATATTCTAAATTTAATTTTTCCTTAAATTATATTATTTATGTAATATCGGAAATTAAGGGCGAAATTTTACAAAAATAAAGGAGAAAAAATGCAATTTAAAAAATATTCAGAAATTCCTGAAAAGCACCGTTTTGATCTAGAAGTCTTACTTGAAGGCAAAACAATTGAGGAAAATTTTGCCGAAATAGTCCAAATTTCGCAAAAATTAATTGAAACAAAGGATCAACAATTTGATAATGTTGAAAATTTTCTTCATTTTAAAAAACTTGAAGAAGACTTTGGGATCAAATATAACAAAATTTATAATTACATTTCAAACAATATAAGCACAAATGTTGTTAGCCCTGTTTTTAGCCAACTTAATGAAAAATTTTCTTTCTTAATGTCAGAATTTGAGGCTAAATTAGGTTCAGTTGATGTTATTTTCTATAAAAATGAAGAAAAAATTCTCAGCTGAATAAATGATGAACGCGTAAAACCTTATTTAAAAGATTTAAATTATCGACTTGATAATAAAAAACATAAACTTGATGATCAAGTTGAAGAATATCTTACAAAAACATCTTTTGGTGAAGTTTCAGTTTATAAAATTTTTTCAATTCTTTCAAATTCAGAAACTAAATTTGCTGATATTATCGACGAAAAAGGTGATAAATTACCACTTAATTCGACAAATTATTTTAATTATTTAAAAACCGGAAGTCCTCATGTTCGTCAATTAGCTTATCAAAATTATTATTCAGCTTATTTGGAACACAAAAATACTTTTGCAAATTTATTTTATCAACATATTAAATCTGCCTCAGTTGATGCAAAGACAAGAAATTATGATTCATTAATTCAGGCTAGCTTATCTTCTGATCGGTTTTTAGAAGATAATTTGCAAAACTTATTTAGTAATGTTGCTGCAGCATTTCCAATTTTTGATAAATTTTTTCATGCCCAAAAACAATTTTATAAAGCAAAATTTGGAACAAAAATGAATCATTGAGACCGTTTAGTTCCACTTGTTGAGATTAAAGATAATTATTCTGTTGAAGATGCCCAAGAAATTGTCCTTAAATCTTTAGAACCAATGGGTCAAGAATATGTAGAAATGGTTAAAAAGTCTTTTTCAGATCGTTGAATTGACTATCACTACGTACCTTCTAAGCGTTCTGGAGCATATTCAATTGGTGGATCTTACGGTCTTGAAAAAAAATATATTCTTATGAACTTTGATTTTACAATTAATTCAGTTCATACTTTAGCTCACGAATTAGGGCACTCACTTCATTCTTATTATTCTGATTTACACCAAAATTATCACAACAGTTCATACCCAATTTTTCTTGCCGAAATAGCTTCAATCTTTAACGAATTAATGGTTGATGATTATCTTTTGAAAAATCAAGATGATGATAATCTCAAATTTGATATTGTTTTACAAAAAATTTCAACCTTTATTTCTACAGTTCAGCGCCAAGTTATTTGGGCTGATTATGAGGCTGTTTTATATAAAAAAATGGACAGCGGAGAACTAACTGGATCATATGATGATTTTGTTGAAATTTACCGTCAAATAATTAAAAAATATAAACCGAATGATGATGAAATTGACGAAAAATCCTTTATTTATAGCGTAATTGTTCCTCATTATTATTATGGATATTATGTTTATAAATATGCGATTGGCTATCTTGCTGCTAATGTTTTCTTCCAGAAATACAAAAAAGAAGGAAAAACAGCAATAAAAAATTACATCGAAAATTTCCTTTCAAAAGGTGGGTCTGACTGACCAAGCGAAATTCTCAAAGAAGCTGGAGTTGATCTTAGTGATCCAGAAATGTACCGTCAAGCTTTTTCACTTCTTGAAAGCCAAATTGATGAGTATATTCGTCTAGGTAAAAAAATATTTAATATCGATTTTTAGTCAAATTTTAAATATTTCATCCAAAATTAAAAAAGCATGTGATTATTTTTCACATGTTTTTTTAATTTTTAAACAAAAAAACAATTAATTATGTTCATTTAGTCAGTCAAAGCCGTTTGTTCCGTGATATCCCGAGTTTCCCAGTTTGATAAGACATTCTTAAAAAAGTGTCCGGTTTTTTAGGCACTTTTTAACTTTTTTGGCAAACTTAGGAATAATAAGTATCAAAGCAAAAAAACTAAATTTTAAATCTAACACTCATGAAAGAAAAATCTACTTATTAATTAAATAAAGCAAACTAAAAAAGCTAAAATTTTAACTTAAAAAGCAAAATTATAAAATATCTAAACTACCTTTTTTAGTTTAAAGCACTGGCAAAAATCAATTTATGGAAAAAATAACAAACATCATAAAAAAATACAACTACTATTTAAACTCAACGTAAATAGAAAACTCGTTTTTATTTACATTGAGCCTAAAAAAATATATGAAGTTTTGAAAGAACAATAATTAAAAGCCATAAATTTGTAGATTTCTAAACGGTCAAATTTAAGGCATTCCATTATATTTAAAGCCATAATGGAAAAAATGGCATTATCTGAGTTTATTGTGCCAAAAACATAATCAAGTCCTCCTTAATTCTAATATCAAAAAATTTATTCTTTTATTCTTAGCGTGAGTTTTATTATAACATAATTTTATTTTAGACCAAACATTTTTTTTTTTTTTTTTTACAAAAGGTTAATTTTAAAATAATAAAAAATAAGATTTTGGGTCAAAAAACACCGATTTACGGGTATTTTTGCATATTTATATTCACTAAAAAGCGAAATTTTGCCATCAAACTGGGAAACTCAGGGTAAAAAAATATTTAATATCAATTTTTAGCCAAATTTTAAATATTTTATCCAAAATTAAAAAAAACAATTAATTATGTTCGTTTAGTCAGTCAAAGCCGTTTATTCCGTGATATTTAATAAGGTTAGGGATTTTTTGATTGCCACTTTTGTTATAAAAATCAGAATCAAAACTTAAAATTGTAAGTTTATTTGTGATTATTCTTTCGGCAATAATTTTTTCTAATTCAGCCAAAAATCAAGTTGTATAATTATTAATTATATCTAGTTCAACAATTAGAACATCCACATTTTTTAGTTTTTGGGTTAATTTGGTCTTGTTTTCGGTAATAAATTGGCAAATTTCAGACAAGTTAAAGTAGCCAACATTAATTTTTCGAATTGCAAAAAAAACAGTAAAACATTTCAAAAGTAAGGTTTGTGAAACACTATCTCAATTAGTTCAGTAAACCAAACTTTGGTTCATTTTGTTTTTATTTAAATAAATTTTAAATTTTTCTAATAAAGGTAAAATTTGCCCGAATTTTCCAATATTAAGTTGCTTCATAATTTTGACAAAATCTTTAAATTTAGGAAAACTTATTTCTGGCAAAAGTAAAAATTCAGCTCATTTTTTATTATCTTCTGATCAGAGAAAAATACATTTTCCTTCAAGTTTTCTTGTTTCAGGCGCCCTTATTATTTCAAATTTGTAATTAGGAAACTTTTCCCATTCAGTTGCTCGCCAAAAAAGGTCTAAATTTTCGTAATACTCATTTTTATCAATTTTGAGTTGTTTAATTCAACTGGCAAATTTTGGATTTTTAAGAGCTGATTCATAATCTAAATCTAAAAATTTATAATCTAAATTTGCTGATATTTGATCATTTTTAAGGTTATTTTTATCATTTTTAATAACTTGATTATTTTTAAGACTATCATGATCATCGTTACTTAAAATTTTCTCTAAAACGTTAATAAGTGATTTTGCTATCTCTTTGTTGTTGGAATTACTGCTAGTTGTTTTTTTAGTTTTTGGGTGAATTTCTGTCATATTTTACTTAATTTTTAATTAATTTCATTTTCATCAATAAATCAGGAAATTGTATTTATCATTTCAGGCGTTTCAACTTTTGATTTTTTAGGACTTTTTGTTTTAGAGATTTTTTTAGCACTTGATTCAAGTTCAATTATTTTTTTAGTTTTTGCACTTTCAAATTTATTTTTATTATTTATTTTTGTTCTAAAAATCTCTTCAAGTTCAATTTCAACATCTGAACCACTAATAATTTGATCATCTCACAAATTATCAAGAATCTTTTTAATATAATTAAATTTTACTTGATTGCCAACTTTAAAACAATATTCAATAACATTATTAATCGCTCAATTAGAAAAACTTCTTTCTTCGACATATTTCAATAATGCATTCCGAAGTCGCGGTCTCATTGAATTTCCAGTTAAAAATAAGTGGTATTTTTCAAAGTTTAACTCTTTTTTTGCTTCATTTTTGTCGATATTTTTAACACAATTAAAAATAGTTGAAATGTTTTGGTTGTTCTGTCCAAAAATTTCATAAAATTTTTTTGAAAGATTATGGAATTTATCAGTCTCAATTTGTCTAAACTCAAATTTTTCAAAATTATTTTTAAATTTTGATATCAAACTTAAGTATCTTTTATCAGTAATTTTTTCAGTGATTAGTGGTTTTAAATAAGGATTTTTGTCAATTTGCTCAGAATTTAAAGGTTTTTTTATTTCAATTAAATATTTTTCTTTTTGGGAATCATAAAAGGTTTGAATTAAATTTAAACATTCCAAAATTTCACGAGTTTTATTAAAATTATCAAGGCTAATACTGTAAATTTTGTCCAAAAAATCAAAGTTAATCGGCTCGTTTGTGTTTTTGATAGTTAAAAAATATTGGAACAAAAGATAACCTTGAAATTTAACAACGGGAAAATAAAAATATAACAAATTATTTAAATCATTTTGATCAAAATCAGAATTTGAAATTACATAGTAGGAATGCATAGCAAAGTGAAATTGTAGCCCTATTTAAAAATTTTTGTGAAAAATTTTGGGAAAAATGATGGTCTTTTTCACTTTGAATTTGAGATTTTGACATTATAAAATTTTATTTTATTGCCATTTAATGCCTGGTTTTTTTGTCAAACTTCTTTTTTGACCTTTTTGGCTTTAATGTTTAAAAGTAATTGTTTCCTTGATGTGCTAATTCAGACTGTTTTTCAAAAAAACGCCTGAAAATCGGCATTTTTCGTCCATAAATTAGGTATTTCGACAAAATGGTAATAATTGTTTCTTAAATGCTCTTCTAAAATTGGATAGATTTTCTGTTCAATAAAATCACGATTTTGTTGGCTTTCAACCATAAAATCGCGAAGTTTATTTTTATCTAGGACATTATTATGAATAAAATCAGGTTTAAACTTTTTAACTATTTCAAAACATGGGTTATTTTCTGAAAAACAATTAAAATAAAATTCATCTGTATACAAAACAGAATATCCAAATTTTTCAACTGCTTTTAAAAAAGTTGTTTTCCCACTTGCGTAAAACCCAACTATTGCGATAGATTTTGGGTTGAAAATGAAATTTTCAAGCGCTTTTGCTACCCCGAATTTTCTTTTATAGCCGATAATATGAGCATGTTTTTTTAGTTTTCTGGGCGAATTTTTCATCAAAATTAACGTTTGGACAATATTTTTTGTTGAAATGTCATTTTCAGAATCGCCAATATGAAATGAATAATTTAGTGAGATATTAGCAACTTTTGAGATAAAAACGGCGGCTTGACCTTTTGAGGCATTAAAATCGGTAATTTCAATAACAAATCCCTTTTCAATAGTATAAATTTGGATTTTTTCAGAAAAAAATTCCTCAAGAAATTTTCTAAATTTACTTATTTTAAAAATATTAGGTGAAAAAAGCAAAATTTTTTTGACACTTTTTGGTAAATCAACTTTGTTAATGTTTTTTACTTGAAGATTTGAAAAAAGCTTTGAAAAAAGATACAAAAAGCTTTTTGAAGGAGAAAAAACAATTTTTGAATCAAATGAAATTGATATATTTCATTTTTTCGCAAAAGAGAGAATTTGTTCTACAATTTTTTGATTAATGGGGGATTCAAAGATTAAATTTAGATTCTGGTCATAAATTTCGGCGCCATTTTGACAAACATAAAAATTTGCAGAAATTTTTTTGCCAATATTAACAATATCAGTGGAAAATTTTCTTCCTGTTGAAATTACAATTTTACATTCTTTTGCCAATTTTCTTACTGAATGCAAATTTGTATCTGAAATTTGGGCGTTTTTCCCCTTTCCAATGTCTAAAAGGGTACCATCAAGATCGATAAAAGCAATTTTATAGAACATATTTAAACCAAATTTGCAATATTTTCAGCAAAATTATATAAAAAATGCTAAAATTATATAATATTTTAATAAGTGTTTTTTCTAGTTGAAAAAATGTTTTTTAATATTACTAAATTATAATATAATTTTGAGTTTTAGTACAAATTAAGGATTTATTTATGAAAAAGCAAAATATATTTCAAAAGATTGCCAATTTGAATTCAGATTCAAGAAAAAAACCACAAGAAAAAGCGCCAGCTAAAGCCAAAAAAATTTGAATTCCAATTACTTTGACTGCCGGCTTTTTAACTGTAATTGGCCTTGGGGTTGGAATTCCTTTGTCTTATTCAAGTGGTGGTACAAATCATCTAGAAATCCGCGATCCTAAATCCGATATAGTAATTCTTAAGTCCCCTATTTCAGACAAAAATATCAAAGTTGAAGAATTATTGAGTGTTTTTAAATCTGACAATTCAAAACAGCGCGATGATCTTCGCGAAGCTCAAAAATATTTAATTGAATTTTTATATAATCAAGAATATGAAGCATCCAAAGTCTTTCAAGCAGCCTGGGATAACACAAACACTGACAAAACTCAAGGAAATTCCCGCCGGTTTACATTACAATCCTTTAATGAAATACGTCAATCCCAACGAAATTTTCTTAACGATGAGCGTAGTAGATACCAAACCACTTTTGGCTTTAATAATTGAGAGACTGAATTCAATAAGTATTTAAATTCAGATCCACGTTTTAATAATGCTGTTAATATTGACCAAGCAGTTGAGGCTCTTTCAATTAATGCAGCACAAGATGTCGCTTTTGCCCGTTTTAAATTGGGAATTAATAAAAATTTTACTAAAAGTGATATTGAAGATCGAATTTTGAAAGATGATATTAAGGACGAAAAAGGACAAGTAGTTTATAAAAAAGGCGAAAAATTATTTGCTGGCTTAATTGAGATCGGCAAAAACGGCTTTGGTCCAAATATTGTTAGTCCAAACCCGACTTCAGTGTCAAATGATCCTAAAATTTCCGCTTTTATTACTAACTCTTTTATTAAGGAATATGTAAATCCGACTAAAATAATTAACGAAATTTATTTTGATCCAAAAGCGCCTTTGGCCGGAAATTTCAACTTTTTTGAAATTTCTCAAATTTCAATTAATGCAAAACCAAATCCAAGAGATGCAAAATCTCCTTGAAGTGTTGATAAAAAAACTCTCCAAGAACTTTTAACTTATAAAGTTTTAAAAACAAGTTCTGAATCATCACTTGCTGAGCAAGTTAGCAATAATTTGGAACTAATTGAAAATTTTAAAGGTGGAAATTCTACTGATCCAACCCAAAATAATCAAGACAAAATTCTACTTTCTACTTTAGATTATGAAAATAATAAAAGAAGTGCTGAAATTTTAGGTCAACTTCCGATTGCCTCACTTAGTCAAACTTTAATAAATAATGAAGCTGGCTATATTTTTGCTTTTTTAGAAAATGCAAGCTCAAGCGTGCCAAAACAAAAACTATTTAGCAAAACTTTAATGGAAAAACTTAAAGATTTACTTTTTAAAAATGCCCCAAGTTTGCTTGTTGATCCATCTGAGTTAAATTCTAAGCCAATTAGTGAAATTAGAAGTTTAAATCAACGGCTTCATTCATATATTCAAGGACTTTCTGATAATGAACTTACTCAGGCAGGGAAAGCTTTTTTAGAAACTTTTGGTGTAGATGAAAATGATTATCGTACTCATTTAGTTTATAATTTAGGTGATAATTTGAAATTAGTGCTTGATTCTAAAGGGATGAAAGTTTTGAGTTTAAATAAAATTAGTAGCCTTGAGGAATTTAACAAAATAATTTCTCACCAATTGCAATTAAACGCTAATAATCAAGTTGACTCAAAACAAAATTCAACAATAAACATGAGTCAGCTTTTTGCCGATATTTCGAATAATAATTTTATTCAGTCACTTTTAGTTCGTGATGCAAATTATCAAAAACAACTTTTAGAGTCAAAAAAAACGACAGTTGAGCAAGAAAAAACCGACTTTTTAAATTCAGTTTTACAATCGTCTGAAAATTTTTTGAATTTTTACGTTCTTTCTCAAGTTTTAAATATTAACCAAAAGTTACAAGATTATATTTCTAATGCAACTTTAAATGATTTAAGCGCAGATTTTTGGTATAATAATCAAAAAGAACGTTGGGAATTGAAAGCCGATCCATCAAAAGAGTTGCGTCAGGCGATAATTGACAAACTTGAAAGTCTTTTTCGATTTAGTCGCTAGTTGAAAGGAAAATTTGTGAAAAATCACCCCAAAAAAAACAAATTTTTAAAAAAATTACCGTTTTTCTTAGTTGTAGGCACATCTTTTAGTGCTTTAGTTTCTTGTGCTGTTAATGTTGATTCGTCCGAAAGGATTGAAGAAGACCGAAGAATAAGTTCAAATGATGTTAAGGATTTTGTTGAAAATGCCTATGTTGAAAATATTTTAGCTCAAAATATTTTCAAAACCGGTTCAAATTCACTTGCTAGCGAATTTAGAAATACAAATTCGCAATTTTTTGCAGAAGCAAAAGCTGCTTTTGATTTTTACCAAAACTACCAAATTAGTTTGGATCCAACTTATAGTTTAAAATTCATTGCCCAATTACAAAGTACTAATGCAATTTCAGCCAGTGATTTTGCACTTTTATCACCTCAGGTTGGTTATAATAAGACTTTTAATGATCAAGCTTTTATTGTTTTATACAATAATTTTTCAACCGGAATTGCGCGTGAAATAAATAAAATGTTGCTAGTTAAGGCTTATTTAACTCAACTTGATCAACCAAATTTAATTAAGGATTCGCAAATTTATAAAGATGGTATTTCAGCGAGAACATCCTTTACATCACGGCAAATTTTTCAAAATATTGATCCAAATTCACCAGATTTTTTTCTAATTCACTTAATGTTAACAAAAAATCCGGTTCAAGTTTGGCAATTTGAATCAAACGACCCAAATAGTATAAGTACTTTTTCGCAACTAAAAATTAAAGATACTAATACTTTTAACACACTTTTACGTAGCGAAAATATTAATTCTAGATTAACTCGCAAAGAGCAAGAATTTGAAAAACTCGGAAAAAATGACGACATTGATACAACATTATTGCTTGGATATGCTGGAATTCTGTACCGTCAAAATGCTTCTTTAGGTGATTTATCTTTCCAATTTAATGATCTTAGAACTCAAGGCCAAACTAAATCTGGTTTTTTAGATCCAACTTCAAATCTTCTTTGGTCAGCTAAAGATTTCCAGAATTTTAACTTAATTAACCAAGCAAAAATGTTTCCTGTTGAGCTAAGTCCAAATTTTGACCGCAAAAAAACTAAAGATCAAGTTCAAATTTCTGACTTTGAGATCAAAATTCCTACCCAGATTTCAGGAATATCATATAAAATTAAAAACGTAATTCCGACAAAAGATAATGATGCTAATAAATTTGCTGTTGGTGTTATTGTCGAAATTAGTATAAATTCATCAAAATTTTATTACAATGTTGATGTTAGTTGGGATGAGAATAGAACTTTTTATAATCCTCAAATAAATGCTGAAGGTCAAGATTTACCAAAAATTGATACTGGAATTCCGGCGGTTAGCTCTGACTTGTCAAAAATATCCGTCAAATATTATAATAAATTAGCTCCTCTATATGATAAAATTGTTCAAGAAAATAACACAAAACAAGTCTACTTTTCGCTTGAAAATACACCTTGAAATACCCAACAAGAAAAAACAAAACTAGCTTATTCATTATATCTTGCTGATCAAGGGGGAATTTTCCGTGATGCTAAAAACTTTTTTGAATCAATTGGGTATAAAATCGAAACTAAGGATCCAATTGTAAAAATTAGTTAATTGTTAGAAAACTTTAGGGGAAAAAATGGAAAATACAACATTATTTTTAGATATTATTGCAAAAAAATCACCAGCAAAAATTATTTTTGAAGATGATCAAGTTATCGCTTTTCTTGACAAGTTTCCGGTTTCACCTGGCCATTTTTTAGTTGTACCTAAAAAATATTCACGAAATTTATTTCACATTTCTGATGAAGATCTTACTTATTTAGTAAAAATTGCAAGAAAATTAGCATTAGACCAAATTAAGCAGCTTGGCGCAACCGGTTTTAGACTTCAAGTTAATAACGAAAAAGATGCAAAACAAACAATTTTTCACACGCACATTCACATTATTCCGTTTTATAAAAAAGAAGAATAATTATAACTATTTCCCCTTTTTTGAATTAAATCTCAAAAAAGGGGAATTTTATTTTACATAAAGTTTCAAAATTCTTTCAACTAAATTATAATTTTTCCCGAGTTTCCCAGTTTGATAAGACTATTTTAAAAAAGTGTCCTGGTTTAGTTTTGGGTGCTTTTTTAACTTTTTTGGCAAACTCAGGAGAAATAACTATCAAGGCAAAAACACTGAATTTTAAACTAACAACCATAAAAGAAAATGTACTTACTAATCAAATAAGGCAAACTAAAAAAAGCTAAAATTTTAACTTAAAAAGTAAAATTATGAAATTTTTAAACACTGCTTTTTTAGTTTAAAACACTGGCAAAAATCAATTTATCGATAAAATAACAAAAATCATAAAAAAATACAACTACTATTTAAACTCAATGTAAATAGAAAACTCATTTTTATTTACATTGAGCCTAAAAAATATATGAAGTTTTGAAAGAACAATAATTAAAAGCCCTAAATTTATAGATTTCTAAACGGTCAAATTTAAGGCATACCATCATATTTAAAAATATAATGGAAAATTCGCACTATCTCATTTTATTACGCAAAAAACATAACTAATCCCCCCCCTTAATTCAATATAAAATTTATTAATTTATTCTTAAGTGAGAGTAATTATACCTTAATTTTTTCTCAAACCAAGCATTTTTTTTTTTTTTTTGTAAAAGGTTAATTTTGAACTAATAAAAATTAAGATTTTAGGGCAAAAACACGGATTTACCGTTATTTTTGCATATTTATATTCGCTAAAAAGTGAATTTTTGCCATCAAGCTGGCAAACTCAGGTTTGACTAAAATCTCAAAAAAAGGGAATTTTATTTTACATAAAGTTTCAAAATTCTTTCGACTAAATTATAATTTCTTGCTCTTAGAGCGATTCCGGAAGTCAAGTGGGAAGTAAGCCCGAATTGATCATAAAAAAGTGAATTGACATTGCCATTTACAGTTAAAATTGAACGATTAATAAAAGCAAGACTTCCATCTGCGTTAAAAATTCCGCTTCCTGATGCTCCAGGTCCATTTGTTGCAAAAAAATTAGCGGCAATTAAACGTGGGTCACCATTATCTCGGCGAAAATTTACCCCTTTAAAAACATTTTTTGAAAATAAATTATTTGCCCAAAACATCCCTATTTTTGTTGTATAGTCAAAATCGCCATCATCTCAAATCCGGTCTGAAATTTTCAACGGCGGGAATTTTGAAATTTTTTGTCAATATTTTTTAAATTCAGCAAAACTGTCGACAAAATTTTGGAATTTACCGTTTTGAAGCGAATAAGTTGAATTTATAAAATCTTGTTGGTGTTCGCTAAAATATTTTATAAGTTTATCAACATCATTTATAAATTTTGAATAATTAAAATAAAAAACCGCAATGTCAAAGTCGTAATTGTCTCATTCAGCCAGTTCAAAATAATTTTGATACAAATTTTCCATATATTCATCAATTTTTGGATTACTTTGTGGACTAAATGGCAAGCTAGGTACTCCATTTTTTAATTTCTCTTCCTGTTCAAAAAGGCGAAATAAAATGCGATTATCTAGTTCTTTTATCTTAAAATCATCATAATATTGTAAAAACTTGATTAGTCTTCCATTTAGTTGGTTGTGACCAACTTTTTTATTCATTAGTTTTCAAAAAGGAATTTTGGTATTTCCTGGGTGAATAACGTGAGCATTAGTTAAAAAAGCAGCTTTTTCGGAATTTGCGTTTAAAAAAATACCTGTTCCGGTCGCAAAGCGAATGTTTCTTGTGAAAATATTGGAAAATCTTTTTTGATCAAGACTATCAGAATTAAACCCAAATCAAGGTAAATTATAATAATTTCCTAAAGCGGGGCGGTTAAAATAAGCAAAATGATTTTGTTTAGCATTAATATCACCAACTAAATTTGGGTTCATTCTATCAAGTAAATAAACTTTTAAATTATCATTTTGCTGCCCAAGAAAGGTGTTTTGGTTTTCTTTTTTAACAACATTTTCCCAATTTCTAAGAAAATAGCGACTATAATTTGAAACTAGATTGTTTTGGGCTTTAAAATCATTTCTTTCAAGATCTGATAATAAATCTGTGCGGAAATTTCGTACCGATTTATTATTTACTTGAACAAAATCAAAAATAGGTTGAGTTTGTTCAAGTGATTCAAAATCATCTTTGATTTCAGGTTTAATTGCCGTGTCAGTTTGTATTTTTTCTGTTGTTTTTTCAGTTGTGTCTTTTGTTTCTTTAGAATCTGGTTTTAATGAATCGATTTTTTCTGGTTGTTTTTGGTCATCTTCATTAGTTTCAACTTTGGGCGGATTAATTTCAATTTCTGGCAGTTTAGTTTCAACTTCTGGCAAATTTTTTTCAACTTTTGATGGATCAGTTTCAACTTTGGGCGGATTAGTTTCAACTTTTGATGGATCAGTTTCAACTTTTGATGGATCAGTTTCAACTTTGGGCGGATTAGTTTTAACTTTGGGCGGATTAGTTCTTACTAACTCAATTTGCGAAGTGCAACTTATAACTACAAAAGGACTTAAAAAACCTAAATAAAACAGATATTTTGATAAGTTTTTCATAATATATCTCTCTATTAGTTATAAATCAGCAATTTTTAGATTTAAAATTCAAAAAATTACTTGGATTTTGTAAATTATACAATATAATTTTAAAATATTCAAAATTTTATCAACTTATAATTTAATTAAAAAAGGAAATCACATGAAAATTCAAAGCGCCCGAAAACTTGGTTTTTTTGCAGCCTTATCAATGCTTGTTGGCTCAGTTGTTGGAATCGGAATTTTTTTCAAAAATAATAGCATCGCAGCAACCACTAATAACAATGGCTATGCTTGACTTTTTGCTTGAATTATTGGAGGAATAATTTCGCTTTTTGCTGCAATTAGTTTTTCTGAAATTAGCTTTTTAAAACAAACCAAACTAAATGGGCTAGCAAACTGGTCCTACCAAATTGGCGGCAAAAAAAGTGGTTATTTTGTCTTATTTAGTTATGGATTTTATTATTTAGGAATGCTAAGCCTAATTTTAGGAATCTATTCGTCTGAAATTACAATTTGGTTTATTGAGACAGCTAGTGATTCGACTTTCTCATTTCCGTTTTGAGCACACATATTATTAGGTACTTTTTTTACTATTTTGTTTGTAATAACAAATTATGTTTCTGTTAAATTTTCCGGATATATTGCCCTTGTTTCAACAGTTTTAAAATTTGTCCCATTAATTGTTGCCGTCTTTGCTGGAATTTTCTTCCCGACAACTCATAATGCCGGCGGTTCTAGTGCTTTTGAAGTAACTGAAAAAAATAGTTTTGATTTTTCAAAATTAATTCTTGCACTTCCAGCGGTTTTATTTGCTTATGATTCATTTCTTTCAGTTGGTTCAATTCACAATAAGGTTCAAAAAGCAAGTAAAAGAGTCCCTTTGATTATTATAGCGGGAATGATTTTGATTGTTACTGTTTATACTCTTATTGGTTTATCATCAGCACTGCATAATAAAGGAACAATTTCAGATCTAATTAGGGACGTTTTCCCAGCTGATGCAGCCCGTGGTATTAATATTTTTGTGGCATTTTTCCTTTTGATTTCAACATACGGGGTAACTAATTCTTTAAATGCAGCATTTGTAAATCAAGTTAGAGATCTTGTAAAATTAAATGCAATTGTTGGAGCTTATAGTTTAAAAAAGAAATATTCTAACGAAAAAGCTACAATTTTTTATCTTTTTATTACATTATTGTTTTGGGCACTTGTTATTTATATCCCTTCGCTAGCAATTAAACTTCCAAAAAAGGATGGATTAGGAACTGGGTATGGTAGTGATGTTATTGTTGATTCGATGTCCAATTTCCCTTCACTAATTTTCTTTGGTCTATATATGGCAATTATTGTCGCCTATTCACGCAAAAAAATAAAGTATCCTAATTCAATTGAGCGTAAAATTAACCCAAAATTATATTGAATTTCGGCAATAATTTCTTCAGGTTTAATTCTAATTGCCATTGTTGCCTTTATTTATTCACAAATTTATGCCGTTGCAACGCAAGCTAATTCTTCTTCTGGTGCTGGAGTTTTTGCTACTAATGGTTTAATGCTTACAAATATCGGTAGTTTTCTAATTTTTATTACACAAATATTGATATTTGTTTCTTTCCCTTATATTAATTACTTCTTAATCTCTAAAGTTGATAAATTTGATTTGTTTGATAATTTTGACTCAGCTAAAATTGAAAAATCTGACTAAAAATCAAATGTCTAAAGAAATTTATTTAACCTGTTTTTCATTTTTATTTATTTAAAAATAGTAATTTTGTTAGTTAAATTTATGTTTGCTTGCAAAAATGTGCCTCCTGAGTTTCCAAGTTTGATGAGATAATATTAAAAAAGTGTCCTGGTTTAGTTTTGGGCACTTTTTTAACTTTTTTGACAAACTCAGCAAAAATAACTATCAAGACAAAAACACTGGCAAAAATCAATTTATGGATAAAACAACAAAAATCATAAAAAAATACAACTACTATTTAAACTCAATGTAAAAAGAAAACTCGTTTTTATTTAAATTGAGCCTAAAAAAATATATGAAGTTTTGAAAGAACAATAACTAAAAGCCCTAAATTTATATAGATTTCTAAACGATTAAATTTAAGGCATTCCATCATATTTAAAAATATAATGGATAATTCGCATTTTCTGATTTTATCATGCAAAAAACATAACTAATTCCCCCTTAATTCAATATCAAATTTATTAATTATTCTTAGTGATGGTTATTATAACATAATTTTATTTTAGAACAAACATTTTTTTTTTTTTTTTGCAAAAGGTTGATTTTAAAATAATAAAAATTAAGATTTTAGGGCGAAAAAACGCGAATTTACGGCTATTTTTGCATATTTGTATTCACTAAATAAAAATGAATTTTTGCCATCAAACTGGGGAACTCAGAAAAATATACCTGAATTTTAGTGCAGTTTATTTTTAGCGATTGATTAACATAATAACTTATTCTTTTAAAAAACAAATTTTTAGGTATTTTTTCCTAAAAAATTTTTAATATATAGTATAATTATAAAAATAAAGAATTAATATCGTATATAAAAAAAGGAAAAACATGAAGAATAAGTTAAAGTTTTTTAAGTTTATTAGTAATATTGTCACTTTTTCTTGATTAAACCTAAGTGTTTTTGTGTCGCTTCGGCATTTTCAAAATAGAAAAAGATATTTAGATTTATTAAAGTCAAAAAATCACTAATTTTGATAATTTAGTGCAAATTTTTTAGCCAAAAACCAACAAAATTAGCTTGTTGTTACTGTGTGTATTAGAAAAGCCCAAACACATATAAACAGAACAAGCACTAATTTAACCCCTAATTTAGATGAAATTAAAACACAAATTAATCAAGATGCCTTTCTAATTTTAAATACATCTTTACTTGAATTTCTTAACAAAGAAAGTGAACTACATTCTGAAAGGGTGTACTAAAACTAAAATTTGAAGGCTATGTTGCTAAATTTAAGAACTTCAAAACCAAATTTGTGTTGAAAAATCTTCTTTTTTATAAATTACTATATTAATAATAAAAAATGTTAACCATTGAAAAGGTGAGTGTTTCTTATGAAAAACCAAGTAAATTTTTTAGCATTTAAGGCAAAAAAACAGTTAGAAAAACTAAAATATTTAGAAATTAATATTAAATCTTTTTGTTCAACTGATAATATGTTCAGTCACGAAGATTTTGGGCCTGATAATTGCCACGAGAAGTACCGAGGAATACCAAATTTTTTATGAGTTTACCTTACAGATAGTTGTTCTATTAGTAATAACCCAATCGAAACAGTTATTGGCATAAATTATAAACAAAATGATTATGTTTATAATTTAAAGTTAGAAGATATACTAAAAACTACTTTTTTTTCTAAAGAACTCATAAGTTTTCATTTCTACAACCAAATCAAACCCATAATCGATGAATGAGAAGATAGTATGCCTTGGCCATTTGCTGGAGGAGAGGAAAATGATTCTACAAAGCAAGGCTATTTTTCTGAAGGTTTGTATGACACTAAAGGTCGAAGAATGGTTGTTATTGCCTTTGAAAATTTTGGTGATAAGAAAAAATGTGAATTTTCAATTTCGTATCCTACCCTTTTTCGGGCAATTTTTAAATCAAAAAATAAACTAAAAGAAATTTAAATAAGTAGAAAAAGTTCCGACAATTAGTTTTTTTTCTATGATTTTGATTGCACCACTTTTGTTGATTTTTTTTAGCATGTTCATTTTAAAAAATTTGACAAATAATTTACCTCATATAATAACTTGGAGTTTTATATGATAAGCAACCTTGAGGCCTTTCATTGTTATACCAATCAATAAATTCACTTATTTTTTGATAAGCAATAGCCACATTTTCAAAATTTTCGCCCTCAATATTAAGCAATTCTCGTTGAAAAACCGCATAAAAATATTCAATAGGACGGTTTGCAAGGGCATTTCCTTTTGGTGACATTGATTGTTGGATACCATTTTGCTTTAAAAAATTAGCAAATTTGTAGTTCGCATATTCCACGCCATGATCTGAATGGAAAAATTTTGGTTTAATTTTATACTTTTTGATTGTTTCTTTTACTAAGTTTATAGTTTCTTCTGCAAATCTTGTTTTAGAAATTGAAAAATTGAGCAAGTAATTGGATTTTATTTCAATAATTGAGTGTAGGTAAAATCATTCGTTGTTAATTTTGATAAATTTAATATCAGCAAACCATTTTTCACCAAAATTTTCTGAGGAAAAGTCACCTTTGATATGATCTTCAGCCCAAATTCGTGTAAACTTTTTCTCTTTTGGCGCTGGTTTTCCTTGCTTTTTATAAGCAATTGATTTTAATCCTAAAAATTCGTAGTGCTTTTGAAAAACGTACGTGGATACATAATTTCCCTGACTTATGTAAATATTATATAGGACGTCGCGGCCTTTTACCTTTCGATACAAATAGAAATTTTCACGAATTCACTCAAGTAATTTTTCATCATAAGTCATTTTCTTTGGTGGTTTTTTCTCCCTTATTTTCTCATAAATCGAAGTGCGATTAACCTTAAAAACACTACAAATTCTAGTGGAATTTTCGATTTTCTTTTTATCTTGTTGTTGTTCTTGCTTTCGTTTTTTGAGTTCCTCAAGAATAATTGCGGGGTCAATCCCGGATTTTCTAAGAACACTCTCCACTATTTCTTGATAAATTCCACGATCATTTTCAGAAAGATCGTTAATTGTATATTTCTTTTTTGGTTTACGCGGAGATTTGATTTTTCCACGAGTACTTATCAAACTTTTCATATCATTATTATAAAACTTTTTTTGCCAATTTCTTATCAAATTATTGGCATATATATGCAACATTCATTCTTTACGTGCATATTTACTTTTCGATTTGCTTTTGTAAATTTCTCTAAATTCTTCAGCAAAATGCAAAATTGCGTTTTTTAACCCTTTAGATTCGGCAATTTTAATGTATTTAAATTTGTCTTCAATTGTGAATTTGTATTGTTTCATTTTGACACACCTTTTTTCGAATGGTCTGAAACTAGTATACTAATTTAAAACTAAAAGAAATTGAAAATTTAATTATCAAAGAAATTCACGAAAGCGTTCCTTATGCAAAGCCAAAAAATTTAGCAAATTATGATGAAAAAATCTTTGATTTTTTATCAAATAGATATGAATATAACTCAGAATTTCTAGATATAAATAAAGCATATTTAGGACAAAATGTAGAAAATATCTACAATTTGTTATTAAAAGAGAATTATAATTTTAGTGAAAAAACCCAAATCGAACCAATTCAAAATGTATTTACTTTTGAAACTTATGAGAATTTGCTTAAAAAATTTGAAAAATATGGGATTAAAAAACTCGATTTAAACATTGAAAATCGTGATAAATTTATTCTTAGTTGGTTTGATAAATTTGGACCGGAATATCGAAAGTATTGTAGTAAACTTTTTGGTGAAGAAGGTGAATATTATTATGATAATTTGAATAGATGGACAAATAAAATTGAATTTATCTATTTATTACAAATTTTATTTGGACCTAGATATGATGTAAATACTGAGTATTTTCATAGTGAACCTGATTTTTTCATTTTACCAAGTTGAGCTAAACTAAAACTGGAAAATTTCCAAATTTTTTACTTTGGTGGGGAAGAATATGGACTTTTTGATGAAATAATTGAACAATTTGACTCAAAAAAACCAGTTTTTTGATTTAAACCATATTATCGATCAGCTTATAGAACAAGTGTTGGTTGAATTTCGCCAATTTCCTTAAAAAATTTTATTTTATTGTATGTTGACGGCCAAAAAATTTACTACTGATTTGGACATTCAAATTTATATGATGATATTTATCAAGGTAAATACGAAATTTTAAAATATTATTTTAAACAAAAATTAGTCAAACTTGAACAAGATATTTTTCTGCGCGATAATCAAGATCCACCGTTCTTTATTTATTTTACAACAAATCACGATTATCTAACTAAAAATGTAATGGGGTCTTCAATCGAAGAACTAATTTTATTTCGTGATGCAGTGAAAAAATATGAACAAGAAACGCTTGATGATTACCTATCTTTTCGAAAATTTGTAAAAAATTCAAGTTTTTATAACGAGCAGGAAAAAGCATTAATTTTAGAACGACACTTTGATTTTTCTTGAGATTATGGTAGTAAAAATTGTTACTATGACGAAATAGAAAAAATAGATTTTCGTGGGTATAAAAGCAAAAAATATCTTGAAATGAAGGGAGAATCGTAGATCTTTTTGTTAATTAATAAATTTAATGATAAAAGATTTAAGTTTATTTTTAAAATTCTTAACTTGTTTTTCATTCTTATTTATTTAAAAGTAGGAATTTTGATAGTTAAATTTATGATTATTTGCAAAAATGTGGGGTGTGTTGTTGATTTTAGAGAACTTCCAAACCAAATTTGTGTTGAAAAATCTTCTTTTTTATAAATTACAATATTAATAATAAAAAAATGTTAAATATCCAAAAGGTGAGTGTTTCTTATGAAAAACCAAGTAAATTTAGTATCTAAGGCAAAAAAACAGTTAATTAAACTAAAATATATAGAACTTAATATTAAAAGTCGTTGTTCGATTCGAAACATGATTGAGGACGATGTTAATTTATCGCTTGATTGTAAATATGATGATGATGATGATTTTGCATTTCCAATTTTTTTAGCCAATTACCTTCACTACGGCTTCAATCCTAATCATATTGAAAGAATTATTAGCTTAAATTATAAACAAGAAGATTATGTTTATAATTTAAAACTAGAAGATATCCCAAAAAGTGCGTTTTTTTCCAAAAAACTCAATAATTTTCATTTTTATAATGATATTAGGTGTTTAATTGGCGGTTGAGCAAACATTGAATATTGTGAAAAAAATGGAAAAGAAAATCTTCGTCTTATCTCTGAACTTTATTCTTCATGTGATTCATACGATGGTAAAGGTTTTGAAGAGGTTGTTGTTGTCTTTGAAAACTTTGATGATATTGGAAAATGCGAATTTTCAATCTCTTATCCGGCTATTTTTTGAAAAATATTTAAATCAAAAACCGAATTAAGAGAAATTGAAGCTTTAATTATTAAGGAAATTCAGGAAAGTGTTCCTTATGCAAAACCAAAAAATTTATCAAATTACCATGAAAAAATCTTTGATTTTTTATCAAATAGATATGAATATGGCGCAAAGTTTGTAGATATAAATAAAGCATATTTAGGACAAAATGTAGAAAATATCTACAATTTGTTATTAAAAGAGAATTATAATTTTGGCGAAAAAACCCAAATCGAACCAATTCAAAATGTATTTACGTTTGAAACTTATGAAAATTTGCTTAAAAAATTTGATAAATACGGGATTAAAAAGCTTAATTTAAACATTGAAAATCGTGATAAATTTATTCTTAGTTGATTTGATAAATTTGGTCCAGAATATCGAAAGTATTGCATCAAACTTTTTGGTAAAGTCGGCCAAACCTATTATGATCATGCGAATAATTGGACAAATAAAATCGAATTAATCTATTTGTTGCAAATTTTATTTGGTCCTAAATATTGAGTTGAAGATTGAGATTTTGATTATCCTACTGAACCTGATTTTTTTATTTTGCCAAGCTGAGCAAAATTAAAACTTGAAAATTTCGAAATTTTTTACTTTGGTGGACAAGAATATGGTCTTTTTGATGAAATAATTTCCCAATTTGACTCAAAAAAGCCAGTTTTTTGATTTCAACCATATTACTACTCCGCCTATGGGGGTGGTGATGCATGGATTATGCCAATTGCATTAAAAAATTTCATTTTATTGTATGTTGATGGTGAAAAAATTTACTACTGATTTGGACATTCAAATTTATATGATGATATTTATCAAGGTAAATACGAAATTTTAAAATATTATTTTAAACAAAAATTAGTCAAACTTGAACAAGATATTTTTCTGCGTGATAGCATGGATCCGGCCTTCTTTGTTTCTAGATCACCAATGCAAATTGATTTAGATAAAAATGTGATCGAATCATCTATGGAAGAATTAATTTTATATCGGGATGCGTTGAATAAATATCTAAAAGAAATAGACCATGAATTTGGGTATTTTACAGACTTTCTAGAAAATACTAATTTATATAGCCAACAAGAAAAAGAATTAATTTTAGAAACACACGGTCCCATTTCTTGAGATAGCGATGATAAAACTAAATATTATAATGAAATTGCAAGAGTAGATTTTCGCGGTTATAAAAGCAAAAAATTTATTGAGATAGAAGGAGAATCGTAGATCTTTTTGTTAATTAATAAATTTAAAGACAAAAGATTTAAGTTTATTTTTAAAATTCATAACTTGTTTTTCATTTTTATCTATTTAAAAAAGCAATTTTGTCAGTTGAATTTATTTTTATTTGCAAAAATGCTGCTTTGAAGTGTTAAATTCAACCCTATGTCTTAATTTTTGCTAGTGTTTCAAGTAAAAAAGCAAAATTATGAATTTTTAAACTACCTTTTTTAGCTTAAAACACTGGCAAAAACCATAAAAAAAGACAACTACTATTTAAACTCAATGTAAGTAGAAAGCTCGTTTTTATTTACATTGAGCCTAAAAAAATATATGAAGTTTTGAAAGAACAATAATTAAAAGCCCTAAATTTATATAGATTTCTAAACGGTTAAATTTAAGGCATTCCATCATATTTAAAAACATAATGGATAACTCGCATTTTCTGATTTTTTTAGACAAAAAACATAACTAATTCCCCCTTAATTCAATATCAAAATTTATTAATTTATTCTTAGTGAGACTTATTATAACATAATTTTATTTTAGACCAAGCATTTTTTTTTTTTTTTTGCAAAAGACTAATTTTAAACTAATAAAAATTAAGATTTTAGTGTAAAAAACACGGATTTACGCCTATTTTTGCATATTTGTATTCAATAAAAAGTGAATTTTTACCATCAAACTGGGAAACTCAGGAAAATATGCCTGAATTCTAGTGTAATTTATTTTTAGCAATTGATTAACACAATAACTTATTCTTTTAGAATATAATTTTTTAGGTATTTTTCCTAAAAAGTTTTTAGTATATGTTAGAATTTTAATGTTAAAAACTTACATTTAAAAAAGGAAAAAACATGAAGAAAAAGTTAAAGTTTTTTAAGTTTATCACCAATATTTTCGCTGTCACTTCACTTACACTAAGTGTTTTTGGACCGCTATGACATTTTCAAAATACAAAAAGCTATTCAGATTTTAAACTTGAAACTCGTGATATTGATTTATCAAATTCAAAAAAACCGGTAAATTTTGATGATTTAGTCCAAATAGTTTCGACCAAAAACCAACAAAATTCGCTTGTTATTAATGCAAATATTAAAAATTCCCAAACACGTCTAAACAAAACAAGTACTAATTCAGACTCTCCCAATCTAGATGATATTGAAATTCAAATTAATCAAGAAGGTGAGATAATTTTAAATAGCGCTTCACTTGAATTGGTTAACAAAAAAGCTGAACTCTATTTTGAAGAAGGTATACCAAAACTAAAATTAGAAGGTTATGTTTTTGACTTTAGAGAGCTTAAAAATCAAACTCGAGTTGAAAAAACCTTCTTTCAATTCTTTTTGCCTTTTATTCCATTTATTACAAAAGCTATTGCCGCTACCCTTGTCGCAGTAGCAGTTTCTGCACCTGCTGCGGTAACTATGGGAACTTTTCCAAATGTTGCTGGTGTAGGTGCATGATATGGGGGTGGAACAAGTTACTATCCGTCAGTTGGTTATAGTCCTGTTTATCCGTCAGTTGGTTATAACCTTGTTCCTGCGCCAGCTAATAATAACCCTGTTTCTGAGCCAGCTAATAATAACCCTATTACTGAAAGAACTGAAAGCTCAATTGTGGTTGACTTAGATAAATTACCAAAAGCAAAAGGTGAGCCTAGCATTAAAACAATAGCAAATACAAAGGCTTTAGAACTTTCTATTGTAAAAGCAAAAGATAAGGAAAAATTGAGACAATACACTGGAATCCATCTTGCCTGATTTTTTAATTTTCACAATGAAAAGTTAGAACCTCATTTTGTTATTAGTAAGCAGGCAATTCCAGAACCTGCAGCCTGACTTTTAGCGGTTGGAAGTTTGCTAGCCCAATCAGAATTAACCAAAATTATTATTAAAAACTTGTTACCTAGTTCACTAAAAGATAAAATGGATAAAAAAGACCGTGAAAATATGGATAAGAAACTAAATTCACCTATTGATTTTTATTCATATAATCAATCAGTTATGAAAAATTTGGCTATAAAAACAAAATATACAGCAAATTTGATAGTAGGAAATAAAGGTCCAAGAAACCCAGACTATAATTTAAATAAAGATATCGGTTTTACTAATGATCGTTTTGTTGTTGGAAAAGGTCTAGCTAGTGATGCTATTAATTGAACTGACCCTAAAAATGAGTTTGATATTAAACTATATGATAGGGAAAATGAACAATCATACGTAAAAATATTTTTTCCCAGTTATCATGTAAGGAGAGTAAGAATGATAGGGAAAAAGCAAAAGGGCATAAAGAAGGAATTTATACCAAGAGAAAAAATGTTAAATGTTGAAAAGGTGCATTTTTTATATGGAAACCCAAGCAAATTTAGTATCTAAGGCAAAAAAACAGTTAATTAAACTAAAATATATAGAACTTAATATTAAAAGTCGTTGTTCAATTGGCAATATGACTAGGAATGATCTTGATTCAAGGTCTGATTGTCATTACAAGGATTATCTATTTCCAGATTTTTTATACAATTACCTTTATAATGACTTTAATCCTAATCCAATTGAAAGAATTATTAGCTTAAATTATAAACAAGAAGATTATGTTTATAATTTAAGACTAGAAGATATCCTAAAAAGTGTATTTTTTTCCAAAAAACTCAAATATTTCCATTTTTATAACGATATTAGGTGTTTAATTGGCGACTTAGACGACGATGAATATTGTGAAAAAAACGGAAAAGAAAATGTTGATTCTATCTCTAAACTTTATCCTACGTATGGTTTATACGATGGTAAAGCTTTTAAAAAGATTGTTGTTGTCTTTGAAAACTTTGATGATATTGAAAAATGCGAATTTTCAATCTCTTATCCGGCTGTCTTTTCAAAAATATTTAAATCAAAAAGCAGATTAAGAGAAATTGAAGCTTTAATTATTAAGGAAATTCAGGAAAGTGTTCCTTATGCAAAGCCAAAAAATTTAACAAATTACCATGAAAAAATCTTTGATTTTTTATCAAGTAGATATGAATATAATTCAGAGTTTGTAGACATAAATAAAGCATATTTAGGACAAAATGTAGAAAATATCTACAATTTGTTATTAAAAGAGAATTATAATTTTAGTGAAAAAACCCAAATTCAACCAATTCAAAATGTATTTACTTTTGAAACTTATGAAAATTTGCTTAAAAAATTTGAAAAATACGGGATTAAAAAACTTAACTTAAATATTGAAAACCGGGATAAATTTATTCTTAGTTGATTTGATAAATTTGGTCCAGAATATCGAAAGTATTGCATCAAACTTTTTGGTAAAGACGGCAAAAATTATTATGATAATGTGAATAATTGGACAAATAAAATCGAATTAATCTATTTGTTGCAAATTTTATTTGGTCCTAAATATGAATTTGAAGATCTATATTTTTCCCTTAATGAACCTGATTATTTCATTCTACCAAGTTGGGCAAAATTAAAACTTGAAAATTTCGAAATTTTTTACTTTGGCGGGCAAGAATATGGACTTTTTGATGAAATAATTTCCCAATTTGACTCAAAAAACCCAGTTTTTTGATTTAAACCATATTACTACTCCGCCTATGGAGCGGGTGAATCATGAATTTTGCCAATTGCATTAAAAAATTTCATTTTATTGTATGTTGATGGCCAAAAAATTTATTACTGATTTGGCCATTCAAATTTATATAATAATATTTATCAAGGTAAATACGAAATTTTAAAATATTATTTTAAACAAAAATTAGTCAAACTTGAACAAGATATTTTTCTTCGTGATGGCATCGATCCGGCCTTCTTCGTTTCTAGATCGCCAAGGCAAATTGATTTAGATAAAAATGTGATCGAATCATCTATGGAAGAATTAATTTTATATCGGGATGCGTTGAATAAATATCTAAAAGAAACAGACCATGAATTTGAGTTTTTTTGACGCTTTCTAGAAAATACTAATTTATATAGTCAACAAGAAAAAGAATTAATTTCAGAAGTACACGGTCCTTTTACTTGAGATAATGATGATAGAACTGAATATTATGAAGAACTTGCAAGAGTAGATTTTCGCGGTAATAAAAGTAAAAAATTTCTTGAGATAGAAGGTGAATCGTAGATCTTTTTGTTAATTAATAAATTTAATGATAAAAGATTTAAGTTTATTTTTAAAATTCATAACTTGTTTTTCATTTTTGTCTATTTAAAAATAGCAATTTTGATAGTGAATTTATGTTTGGTTGCAAAATGTTCCGAGTTTGACATTAAAGAAAATCTAACCAACAACGGCCAATCATACATAAAAATATATTTTCCCAGTTATCATGTAAGGAGAGCAAGAATGATAAAGGGAAAATTCGCAAAGAAGGAATTTATACCAAGAGAAAAAATGTTAAATATGGAAAAGGTGCATTTTTTATATGGAGAAGCAATTAGATTTAGTAACCAAGACAAAAAAACAATTAATTAAACTAAAATATATAGAAATTAATATTAAAAGTCGTTGTTCGATTCGAAACATGATTGTGAATGATGTTAAATTATCGCTTGATTGCAAATATGATGATGATGATTTTGCATTTCCAATTTTTCTAGCCAATTACCTTCACTACGGCTTCAATCCTAATCATATTGAAAGAATTATTAGTTTAAATTATAAACAAGAAGATTATGTTTATAATTTAAAACTAGAAGATATCCCAAAAAGTGCGTTTTTTTCCAAAAAACTCAATAAATTTCATTTTTATAATGATATTAGGTGTTTAATTGGCGGTTGATCAAACAATGAATATTGTGTTAAAAATGGAAAAGAAAATCTTGATCTTATCTCTGAACTTTATTCTTCATATTATTTATACGATGGTAAAGGTTTTGAAGAGGTTGTTGTTGTCTTTGAAAACTTTGATGACATTGAAAAATGCGAATTTTCAATCTCTTATCCGGTTATCTTTTCAAAAATATTTAAATCAAAAACCGAATTAAGAGAAATTGAAGCTTTAATTATTAAGGAAATTCAGGAAAGTGTTCCTTATGCAAAACCAAAAAATTTAGTAAATTACCATGAAAAAATCTTTGATTTTTTATCAAATAAATATGAATATAGCGCAAAGTTTGTAGATATAAATAAAGCATATTTAGGACAAAATGCAGAAAATACCTACAATTTGTTATTAAAAGAGAATTATAATTTTGACGAAGATACCCAAATTGAACCAATTCAAAATGTATTTACTTTTGAAACTTATGAAAATTTACTTAAAAAATTTGAAAAATACGGGATTAAAAAGCTTAATTTAAACATTGAAAATCGCGATAAATTTATTCTTAGTTGATTTGATAAATTTGGTTCAGAATATCGAAAGTATTGCATCGAACTTTTTGGTAAAGTCGGCCAAACTTATTATGATCATGCGAATAATTGGACAAATAAAATCGAATTAATCTATTTGTTGCAAATTTTATTTGGTCCTAAATATTGAGTTGAAGATTGAGATTTTTATTATCCTACTGAACCTGATTTTTTTATTTTGCCAAGCTGAGCAAAATTAAAACTTGAAAATTTCGAAATTTTTTACCTTGGCGGACAAGAATATGGTATTTTTGATGAAATAATTTCCCAATTTGACTCAAAAAAGCCAGTTTTTTGATTTCAACCATATTACAACTCCGCCTATGGGGGCGGCGATGCATGAATTTTGCCAATTGCATTGAAAAATTTTATTTTATTGTATGTTGATGGCCAAAAAATTTATTACTGATTTGGCCATTCAAATTTATATGATGATATTTATGGAGGTAAATACGAAATTTTAAAATATTATTTCAAACAAAAATTGGTCAAACTTGAACAAGATATTTTTCTTCGTGATGGCAAGGATCCAGCGTTCTTTGTTTCTAGATCGCCAAGGCAAATCGATTTAGATAAAAATGTGATGGAATCATCTATGGAAGAATTAATTTTATATCGGGATGCGTTGAATAAATATTTAAAAGAAATAGACCATGAATTTCGGTTTTTTAGACGCTTTCTAGAAAATACTAATTTATATACCCAACAAGAAAAAGAATTAATTTTACAACAACACCTTATCTATTCTTCAGATAACGATGATAAAACTAAATATTATAATGAAATTGCAAGAGTAGATTTTCGTGGCTATAAAAGCAAAAAATATCTTGAGATGGAAGGAGAATCGTAGATCTTTTTGTTAATTAATAGATTTAAAGATAAAAGATTTAAGTTTCTTTTTAAAATTCTTCACTTGCATTTTTTACATTCTTATTTATTTGAAATATATGTTCTTGAAATATATTTTTTTTACCAGACTAATAAAAAATTCAAATAACTAGTTATTTTCTAGTAATTTATTGATCTTTTTTTTAGTAAAATAAAAAAAATTTTGTAAAATTAAATCTAGTTGATCAAAACTGACCTTTGAAAGGAAAAAATGACATACCAAAATTATCTTGAATTACGACTAAAACAACAAAATGAAACTAAAAGTCTACGTTCAGTTTTAATTATTGACGGACATGATGAACGGGCAATTCAAGCTGCTCAGCAATTAAAAGCTAAAAATTTAGTTAGACCAATTTTACTTGTTGACGAATTATATGAGAATCTTGAAATCGACCAATATTTAGTTGACGAAGAAGAAAAACAAACTTTTATACAACAATTTTTAAAAATCCGTAAAAACAAAGAAACATTAGAATCAGCTGTCGCCCAATTTGATTCTAATGCATTTTACGGTACAATGCTCCTTCGAAACAAAAAAGTTGACGCTGTAATAGGCGGGCTTAATTATCCAACTGCAGAAATTCTTCGAGCTGCATTCAAAATTATCGGACCAAAACCAGATATTAAAACAATTTCTTCCGTAATGATAATGCATCGAGGTGATGAAAAATACTTATTTAGTGATATCTCGGTAAATATTTTACCAAACGAAACTCAATTAGCTGATATTGCTAAAAACGCACTTGACTTTGCAATTCAACTTGGATTTGACCCTAAACCAGCCTTTTTATCATTTTCAACAAAAGGATCAGCCAAATCACCTCAATCTGATGCCGTATCTAGAGCTGTAAAAATGTTCAATGCGACCTCACCAATTGAAGCTTATGGTGAAATTCAACTAGATGCAGCTCTTGACTATAAAGTACGCCGCCAAAAATATGGTGAAAATGTTGCTACAAATGCGAATGTTTTAATTTTTCCAAATCTTGATGCCGGAAATATTGGTTACAAGATTGCTCAAAGACTTGGTGGCTTTGGTGCAATAGGACCAATAATCACCGGAATTGCCGCTCCTATTAATGACTTATCACGTGGAGCAACAGTTGAAGATGTTTTCTACACCGCACTAATTAGCGCACTTCAAGTTGAAAAGGATAAATAATGAAGAGTAAAATTTTAGTTATAAACGCTGGTTCATCCTCAATTAAATGACAAATTTTTGAAAAAGATACATTAGATTTGCTCGGAGTTGGTCTAATCGAAAGAATTGGACTTCAAGAAGGCAAAATCAAAATGACATTTGACGAAAAAAGCTACAACTTGAGCAAAGATTTTCCGACTCATTCAGATGCCTTAGAGAGTCAAATTCAACTTTGAAAAGACAATAATTTAGTCCAAAACCTAGAAGAATTTGAGCTTGTCGGATTTCGAATTGTTCACGGGGGCGCAAGTTTTAATGCTCCAGCTCGCCTTGATGATTCAGCAATAGCAAAAATTGAAGAAGCAGCAAAATTTGCACCTTTGCACAATCCAGGGGCGCTTGCAACTATTAGCGCTATTAAAAAATTACTTCCTTGAGCAAAATTATCAGCAAGTTTTGACACCGCTTTTCACGCAAGTATCCCTAAAGTTAATTACACATATCCAATTAATACCCAAATAGCAAACAAGTACGGAATAAGAAAATACGGATTTCACGGCATTTCTCACAAATATATAACAACACAAGTTGAAAAAATCTATAATTCTGATTCAGTTAATTTTGTAAACATGCACATTGGGAATGGGATTTCTTTGTGCGCTGTTAAAGATTCGGCTTCAGTTGATACTTCAATGGGAATGACACCACTTGCTGGTGTTGCCATGGGAACCCGAAGCGGTGATATAGACCCCTCAATTTTAACCTACCTAGGAACAACAGCTCATTTTTCCTTCACTGATTTAGACACACTTTTAAACAAACAATCAGGACTTTTAGGACTTTCAAACGTTTCTTCTGACCTTCGGGATGTCATTTCTGCTGCAGACAACGGTAATCAAGATGCAAGTTTTGCCCTTGAAGTTTATGTGCAAAAAATTGTCGACTATCTAATTAATTATATTAATAAGGTTGGTAAAAACATTAAAGCTTTAGTTTTTACCGGTGGGGTAGGCGAAAATTCAGCACTAATTCGCGCTTCGGTAATTGCAAAAATTCAATTACCGAAGTTGAATTTAGTTCTTGATCAAGAACTAAATTCAAGACCAATTCCAGAATTTGGAGCTATTGAAAAAATTTCAGCACCAGAATCAGATCTTGACATTTTCGTAATCAAAACAAACGAAGAACTGTTAATAGCAAAAAACGCGCTCAAAGTTTGAAACTAACATTTATTAAGTTTTGAAAGAACCCATAATAAAACCAAAGTATTGACATTATGCAATATTTTTGTTTTGATCCAAGCATTTTTTAAAAATTTTGTGCGGATTAATTTTGGCGAGTTTCCCAGTTTGATGAGATAATCTTAAAAAAGTGTCCCGGTTTAGTTTTGGGCACTTTTTTAACTTTTTTGGCAAACTCAGAAAAAATAACTATCAAGAAAAACACTAAATTTTAAATCTAATGCTCACGAATGCAAAATCTACTTATTAATAAAATAAGGAAAACTAAAAAAAGCTAAAATTTTACCTTAAAAAGCAAAATTATGAAATTTTTAAACTACTTTTTTAGCTAAAACACTGCAAAAAATCAATTTATGGATACACTGACAAAAACCATAAAAAATACAACTGCTATTTAAACTCAATTTAAATAGAAAACTCGTTTTTATTTAAATTGAGCCTAAAAAAATATATGAAGTTTTGAAAGAGCCATAACTAAAGGCCATAAATTTGTAGATTTCTAAACGGTTAAATTTATGGCATTCCATCATATTCAAAAATATAATGGAAAATTCGCGCAATCAGAGCGCATTAGACAAAAAACATAACTAATTCCCCCCTTAATTCAATACAAAATTCATTAATTATTCTTAGTGAGTTTAATTATAACATAACTTTATTTTTGACCAAGCATTTTTTTAAAAATTTTTGTGTGCATTAATTTTGGCTAGTTTCCCAGTTTGATGAGATAGTCTTAAAAAAGTGTCCTGGTTTAGTTTTGGGCGCTTTTAACTTTTTTGGCAAACTCAGGGAAAATAACTATCAAAGTAAAAACACTAAATTTTAAATCTAAGACTTATGGATGCAAAATTTACTTATTAATCAAATAAAGCAAACTAAAAAAGCTAAAATTTTACCTTAAAAAGCAAAATTATGAAATTTTTAAACTACTTTTTTAGCTAAAACACTGCAAAAAATCAATTTATGGACTAAACAACAAAAACCATAAAAAATACAACTACTATTTAAACTCAATGTAAATAGAAAACTCATTTTTATTTACATTGAGCCTAAAAAAATATATGAAGTTTTGAAAGAACAATAACCAAAAGCCCTAAATTTACAGATTTTTCAACGGTTAAATTTAAGGCATTCCATTATATTTAAAGCCATAATGGAAAAAATGGCATTATCTAAGTTTATTGTGGCAAAAACATAACTAATCCCCCCTTAATTCAATACAAAATTCATTAATTATTCTTAGCGAACTTTATTATAACTTAAAATTTTTTTAAACCAAGCATTTTTTTAAATTTTTTTTGCCTAGTAATTTTTGCCTAAAATCTTTGATTACTAAAAATATTTTTTTATTTTCTTTTGATTTTAAAATATTTTAGTATAATAAGGTCATACTATCGAGATATTTTACAAAAATGGTTAATTACTAAAAATATTTTTTTATTTTCTTTGGATTTTAAAATATTTTAGTATAATTAAGGCATACTATTGAAATATCTAGTAAAGTCTAAAATTTATTTTACCTATCTACTTTTATTTAAAGAAACAAAGTTGAAATAATTTCAAGCTTTGTTTTTTGTTATTATTAAACAAAAAACTGGTAAAATTAGAATATTATATATAAAGAGGAGTAATTATGGCTGAAAATCTAACAAAAAAAGAGAAAAAATTAATGAAAGCAACCAAAAAACGTGCAATCATACTTTCATTACTTGCCTTTGGTGGACTTAGTATTGGTTCACTCAGTTTTCTTCCTTTCCTTTTAAAGTCTTGAAATACACTTCAATATAATATTGTTGATTTTAAACATATTAATCGTGATAATATTGGTTATGAACTTGAATTTGCCTTAAGTGATTTAGATTCATATAAACTAAATTATCAAGATTTAAACGTTGACTTTACAGCTGACGAGCAAGGTAATGATGTAATTGCTTCACACAAAGCCGTTTATGATGAATTTAGTCGAACTTGAAGACTATCTTCAAATTATAACGGTCTTAGTTTTGGTAAAAGATACTATCTAAAAGTTTATCTTGATGATAAAAAGCAAAAAAGATTTTCAGCCAAAAAGGTAATTGCCTTTGGTCAAAATGTTAGCAATTTTGTTGATACTCCGCCAGCAGTTTCAACAATTAATTTTCAAACAAAAACTCCTTCTAGTGCATCAGTTTCGCTAAAATTTGCCGATGAGGCTGCCAACCTCGAGGGCAAAAAAGTTGCCTTAGAGTATTATTTTATTCTAAAAAATCAAGCAGGCAACACTGATCCACTTAGCAGTTCTCAGGAAATTCACACTTCTTATGTAGATTCAGCTACCGTTAAAAACGGAGTGGCTGAATTTAGTCTTGAAAATCTCCATCCAGGAATGGATTATAAAATTAGTGCAATTCGTTATGTTGACAGTTCTGATTCAAGCAGTGAAATTCCGCTTGTGCCAATGCAAAAAATTGCCCTAGCCCCACAAATTAACTACGAACAAGATGCCCAAAAAGAAAAACTTTTTGAAGCAACAACTGACAAATATAATTATCGTGCTGATTCATTAATTGACCAAAATTTAACTTTTGACTCAAAAAGACTTACTGTTAATTTTTCAACTCTAGATACTAGTCCTAACTTGGAAAACAAACCAATCAAACTAAACTATACAAACATTCAAACAGGTCAAAAATTTAGTGTCAGTTCAGTTTTTGCTGCTAATTTAGCGAGCTTTGATCTAAGAAATTTAGCCCCAGGTTCATCTTATCAAATCGAAAGTTTTGAACTTGAGTCATCAAAAGTTGAATTTGGCAAAACTTTTATTAAAAACTTTTATACACCAAGTGCAATTGTTGAGTCCAAAATTGCAATAGGCGCAACTTTTGCCAAAATTGACTTATCTGTTGTCTCAGTTGATAATTTAGAAGGAACCCGAGCGCATTTATATTTAGATGATAATTCAATTCTTCCAGTTAGTGGTGTTTTTAAAAAAACTGACAGAGTAAATTCTTACCAAATTAGTTTTGAGCCAAAAGGACTAACAAATAGAACAAAGTACAGTCTTGATAGAGTTGTTTTTGGCGGGCTAAATCCAAATTCAGTTTTTGCTAAAAACAAAGATGCCTATGACTATTTAAATTTAGCTTGAGATAACAGTCTTGAGTCTGGCTCATCAAGTCGTAATTTTATTACTTCAATTTCTGATCTAAGAACTTTTATTAAGTTAGAGCCAAAAATTCTTGCCTCAAAAGTTGAATACACTTTTGGCTTTGGTCTGGATTCATCATTTTTAAATGACAAAGAACTTTATTTATACTATCACAAAAAAGACGAGCCCAAAAAACTTTATAAATCAAAAGCAAGTTTCCCTCAGAGTTCAGAAATTAAATTTGAACTTGAAAACTTTGAAAGTTCAACAACTTATAAACTTGATAAAATTGTCATTTCTGACTATCCAGAAGTTGCAGTGGCAATCAATTTTGATCAAAACAAAAACACCCAGCAAAATTTACCTTTGGACGAATTTTTTGTCAAATATTATGTCTCAGACATTAGTTTTGAAAACATTAACCAAACAAGTGCGCGTGCAAATGTAACAATTCTTGGTGATTTTAAAAATATTTCAAAGACAAATTTAGACTTAAATGCAAAAATAACATTTGGTCAACCCGGTTTTGCTAATTTAACAAAAACTCTTAACTTAAATCTATCAAATTTATCAACCATTAGTGTTTCTGCCCAAAATTCAGTCCAAAATACACACTACACATTAGCTGATGATAAACTTATTGTTCATTTTGATCTTGAAAATTTAGATCCTAAAACTGAATATCAAGTTGCTGATGTTGAAATACTGGGAAAAACTGATTTTTTTAGTTCCGAAGGCGTTCTTGATTTAAATGCAAGATTTACAACTAGCTTCCAAAAAGTTAAAATAATTGGTGCAAACTTTGAATCAATAAGTCTAACAAGTGCTAAGGCTTTAATTTATTTTGATCCAAATTTCAATCGTTATTTAAATGGCAAAAAATTTAATGCAATTTTTAAATCTGAAGACAACCAAGAAGTTAAATCCCAACCTTTAGATTTAAATGCAAATACTGATTCATATTCAGTTCTTGCAAATAATTTAATTTCAGTGAAATTAGAAAATCTTAGTCCTGGGAAAAAATATACTTTTTTCAAATTAGAACCAGCACCAAACCAAGACGAGGTTTTTGATAATTTAGAGTATAAATTTATTGACTTGAACCAACAAGAAACTGATAATTTACCTTATTTTTATACTCTTAGTGATATTGCTTCAATTTCAGCTCAGCCTACTCAAGACAGTGCAAAATTGGTTGTTAATTTTACCACAAAAGATCCAGAATATAAAAAAAGAGCAAATTCTTCATTGAAAAAAGCGGTTATTTTCTTAAAAAATAACGCAACTGGAACAATGGCCTCAGCCCAAGCTGATCAAATAAAATTTGAAGACGGCACAAACAAAGTTGAATTTAATGTTCAAAATCTTGATAAATTAAGTCACTATACAGTTAGTGAAATTTTAGTTGATGCCCAAAAAATCGAATTTGCTCAGCCACTAAAAGAAGAATCAGCTCCACAGCGTAATTTTGCTACGGTCGCAACTACTGCAAAAGTTATAAAAGTAGTCCAAACCCAGCAAAAACACGATAAAATCGGAATTGAATTATCATTTGACCCAGTTAGTGATACTTTTTTAGCTGGCGATACAATTAAAGTTGTTCTTCAAAATCAAAGAGATCAAAAAACTGTTGAAGCAAGTGCGAGTGTAGATCCAAATTTAGTATTAAAACTAAATTTTGACTCAGTTGAAGCTGGTTCAGAATATTCTATTTTAAGTATTACTAATGAGACAAAAAATAAAGATATTCAAACTTCTGTTGGCTTTTTATTTGAAAAAACAGTTAATAATTACAGCCCAAATCTTGAAAAAACAAGTATTGCCTCCCAAAAATTTTACTCATCTCCTGAGCTAAAATCTTTTAATGTTACTTCAAACAAAGACGAAAGTGTTAAAGTAAAACTAGCTTTTGCTGATGCCCAAAAATTACTTTTACAACAAGTTGCAGGTCAGGCAAAACAATTAACTCTTTTATTAAAAAACACCCAAACTGGCGCAATTGTAGCCTCAAGTGCTAGAGCAGAAGAAAAAAACAGTCAAATTGAAGCTGACTTTACTTTTTCAAATCTTGATCGGGCAGCAAAATATGAGTTAGTTTCAGTTAATGACTATTCTCGTCCTGATCATTTAATTTTTAAAGATGATAATAATTTTAAAGACGACAATTCTAAGTCTTTTTTTGTCAATGTTGACAGTATTGAGATTAGAAATCTTGTTTACTCAGATATAAAACAAAACTCAGTTAAGGCCGAAATTTATTTTGACCCAATTAGAGATGCTTATTTGGCAGGCAAACAAATTGAAGTGGAAATTAAGCAAGATAGTGATCCTGTAGCCCAACTTGTTACCGTTGATGCTCTTGCACAAAATTCAACCACTAAAAAAACAGTTCAAATTACAAGATTATCTGATGGTCGTCTACGAGCTGAAGTTGTTTTTGATAATCTTCGTGAAGGAACTGACTTTAAAATTGCCACTTTAACTTTAGCCAACAATTCTGATGTAAAAACTAATGATCAATATAAAACAACTGGTCCTAAATTCAAAATAGTTAATGATTTTTTAGCCCAAACTGATGCTAATACTTCAAGAGCAGCCGAAATTACTGCCGAATCAAAACAAAAAACTCTTAAATTTGCAACAGATGTTGTTGCTTCAAGAATTGAATTTAACCCAACAGATTCAACACAAACAATTGACAAACAACAATCAGCAAAAATTAAAGTTGAGTTTTCTAATTCAAATAATGAAATACTAAAACTAAAAAAAGACCAAGTTGCTACATTAACACTAATTAACAAACAAACTGGAAAATTAGTATTAGCTTCAGCAAAAATTAAAGCCGAAGATTCAGTTGCCGGCCAAAAAGCCGAAACTTCAGCATCAGTTGAATTTGAATTTAATAACAATTTAGAAAAACTAACAAAATACGAAGTTAGTTCAATTCAAGTTGTTCGGCCAAATGGTATTTATTCAATTCCTTTTTCAACAAGTCTAGCTAATGAACCTAAGACATTTGTAACTCAATTAACCACTGTTAGTGTTAAAAATATTTCTTATGTTGATGTTTCAAAAACTAGTGTTGAACTTACAGTCTTTTTTGACTCAGTTAATGATGATATTTTAAATGATCAATTTGATGCTGAACTTGAATATGTTCTAAAAACTAACGAAAATGAAATTAAAAAATCATCAAAAGTAACAATTTCAAATAATCAAGCTGTATTTTTAATCGAAAATCTTGATGAAGCAAGTACTTATGAAGTTAAAGATTTAAAATTATCAAAAAAAACAGTAACTCGCAGTACTCGTTCACTTCGCCGTGTTCGCCGTCAAGCCCCAGCTGTTAGTTCAGTTTCAGATAATATTAATGTAGTATTTGATCAAGCAGAAGTTGAAACAAAACAAAAAAAATTCTTTTCAACAAAGTCTTTAATTTCTGAAATTAAAATTGACAAAACTTTACTTGAAGAAAAGCTAACAGCGATAATGCCTACTTTAACTCTTGAGCAAACTAATTTAACTGATACTCAAGCTGGTATTGAACTTAAAATTAAAGATCCAAAACAATTTTTCAAAGATTATGTTGACGGATCCAAAGCAGCTAATGCATTTCAAGATATAAAATTAGTTGTAAAGTCAAATCGTACAGGTGCAATTGCCCAGGCAGGTGCCCAGATTAGTTTTGATGAGGCAGCGAACGAGGCTACTGTTAAATTTTTATTAGAAGATTTGGAAAAATATACAGTTTATTCAATTGTTGATATTTTTGTTAGCGGTGTTCGCCTTGGATTTTTAAATAGTCTAACTGAAAATCAAAAAGAATTTGCAACAACTGCACGGGACGTTACTCCTAATTATATTGCCCAAACTGAATTTAAACGTCATGGTGCGGTTCTAAGAATGCTTTTTGATATTAATAAAAACTGATTTTTAGTTAACAATAAAGTTAGGCTAACATTTAAAAAATTCCAAGCTGCAGATCAAGACGACCCTGATCTTAGTGTTGAGACAACTGTTGACAAAGATGGTCTTGCTGTTTTTAACATTAAAAAAGATGACCTAGCAGATAAAGTTCCAGTTGGAAGTCGTTTTGAAATTTCAAAATTGGAATTTGTTCCAGATGTAGACCAAAACCAAAAAGTAGTTCAATTTTTCCCACTAAAAACAGTAACTCCAACTGATACAACTAAAACACATTCAGCAAGTCAAGCTTCAAGTCTTGTTCCTTTGGCTCGTTCTCGTCGTAGCCTTAGCGTTTTTGATAATTCTTCTTCTGGGGTTAGTTCATTTCAAGATAATTCTCAAGCCTCAGGTTCTGTAGCTTCTCCAGCCCCTGCAGATTCTCCGGCCGCTCCAGCTACTGCTGGTTCCCCTGCAACAACTTTAGCTAATACTAACTTTTTGGGCGTAAATATCTCAACAACTCCGCTTCAAGATCCAACAACACCTTCTTTACCTAATCCAGGTCAAGGCCTTAAGTCTACTTTTGATACAGCTTCATTTATTACCGCGGTAGAAAAAGTTAATCTTTCAGGAACTAATGCTGAATTAAGAATTACATTAAATTCAACTTTATTATTAGATGTTCAATCGCCAACAATTAAATTAAAATATATTGATATTACTGATGGTGTTGAATATCAGGCTGATTTAGTTGGAAATCCAGTTCAGGGTTCAAGTAGTTCTGAATATACTTTTAGTGCAACAAATTTAAAAACACTAAATTATTACCAAATTGTTTCAGTTATTTACCAAGATAACCAAGGAGTCCAACAAAGCCTTGCTTTTGATGATCAATTAGTCAAATACGAAGACAAACTATTTCGAACAACACCAACTAGTTTTAGTGTTAAAAAAATTGAATCAAACTATAATTCTACTAACAAAACAGCGAATGTTAAAATTACACTTGATGAACAAGTTGCCCAATATTTAGAAAATTACACCGTCAAAGTTTCTTATCAACGGATTGACAAAACAAATGCAAATACAACAGTCTCAAGTGTTAATGGGATAATTAATTCTGATTCAACTGTTAGCGTTGTTTTTGATGATAACTATACTGACTCAAGTCAAAAAAGTCTTACTTTACCTGAGGCTGCAACAAACTTAACAGTTGATTCTGAAACTAATACACTTTCAAGTCAACCTGGAAATGTTGAGCAAAGTGTTTCTAATGAAAACAAGGCAATTGATCAAAACAAATTATTTGAAACTTATAATTATAAAATCACAAAAGTTGAACTAGTTCAAAAACCAAGTTCAACTTCTGGTCGGGCAAGACGAAGTGTGGCAAGTCCAAATCTTGTTGATTTTAACTCAAGTTACAATTCTTCAGCGACTTTTGATACAGAACAATCAAGCAACAAAGCAATTAATGAAACGTCAATTATTCAAACAATTCCAATTGCTTTGTATGATCAGTTAATTTATACCGAAGAACAAGATAAAACTTCAGGAATTACAACAAAAATTTATGCTTATTTTATTTCCTCCGAAGATCTATCTGATCAAGAAAGTGATAAAAATAATTTTCGAGTACAGCTATACAATGAATCTCTTAAAAAATATGAACAAATAAGAAGAGCTAGTTCAATTAAAAAATTATCAAGCTCAGGAACAGGTCAGTCATCACATTTTTATGTTGCTACTTTTGAGTCTAATTTAAATAAAGCTTCGCTTTATAATATCGAATTTTTTGCTTATAAAGATCAAAAAATTGAACTTTCTGAGTATAAAACCCAAAGAGTTGACAAAAGCCAATTTACAACTCCAGGTAAAAAAGCTTGACTCACTAATTTTTCCCAAGTTGGTGCCTATCAAGATCAGGCAGCTAATGTTATTTTCCAATTTGACGAAAAAGACGAGTATCTCTGAAGAAACAAACACAAAATTGAACTTGAAATTACCGAAAAACTTGATCAACCGACTAACCCTCCAACTCCTCCGGCTACACCTACTAGTCCTTCAGTAACTAAATTTAGTTTTATTCCTGACGGTCCAATTTCACGAGTAACAATTGATAATGCTAGTTCAAAAGATAGCACAACCCAGGCTAGTTTAGCCCCAAATAAAACTTATGAAATTACTAAATTTACAATTAAAGAAGCTACCTCGCCAACTTCTTCAGGTGGTGGTACACTATCAACTTCAAATCCTAGTTTAAAAATTAAAACTGTTGACGGCCAAAGCCCAGCTAGTCCAACAGAATTAGGGCAAAGTAAAATGGAAGTAGCTAAATTCGACTCAGCTGAGGTCGAAAACTCTCAACCTGATCAAAAAATTCCATTTTTTGAAACAAAAGCTCAATTTACATATGAAGAAGCAACTAATTTTCAGCAAGATGATAATACAGATGCTGACGGAAGATCAGCGACATTAGAATTTAATTTTAACAAACACTTTTTACAAATTCCAAAAAGTTTTGCAACAATTACTATTGCTCGTTCAGATTCTACTTCAGGTGCAGCAGCTCCAGCTCCAGCTCCAACTCCTGGAACTCTAGTAGATAAAAAAGAAATTAGTTTTATATCCCAATCTCAATATGACCCAACAACTGGAAGAGTTACTTTTAAATTAAATAATCTTGATAGATTTCATACTTACGATATTAAGAATTTTGAAATCGGTGGAGTTAAAATTGATAATTTAGCTAGTTCAACACAATTAAAATTTACCCCAACAGTTCAAAAAATTTTCCTTGCTGACTTAGAAGTTACAGACTTAAGAACTGGGACTAATGGAAATAATGGAATTAATGGAACTAATACAGCTCCTGGTTCTGCCCAACCTTCAGGTTCTACTCAGCCTTCTGCTTCTACCCAAACTTCAGGAGGACTTGAACCTACAAAAGAAGATGGATCAAAAGTATTTGGAAATGTAAGTCTTTATTTTGATAGTGATAATTCATTTTTAAACGGTGCAACATTTCAGGTTACAATTAAAGATAAAAATAATAATACTGATATAGCTACAATTAATGATCTGCAAGTAACTGAAGATCAAACTAAAAAAACAACTCCTTATAAAGTTGACATTGATTTAGCTAAAAATGCTCCAAATCAAATCCAACCAGGAACCAAAATTGGCTTTGAATTTACACTCAAAGAAGTTTCAAGAGACACTGATCTTAAAGGCGCAAGACCTGAAGATATTGTAATTGCTGTTCCCGAAAGACAATATAATTTAGAGTATGCTCCTAAACTGGAATCAGAAGTTATTATTCCAACTGTTATTGAGTCTTTTGTTGTTACTGATCTTAGAGATACCTCAGCTCGACTAAAAATTAAACTCAAAGGTGATCCAGCCAACTTTGAGCGGGTTGTTAATAATCCAATTGTTTTGTCTATTCAACCTGATCCAAATAAAGAAACCAATGGTAAAATTCCAATTACTTTAATTAACCAATCACAAGTTACAAATTTTAAAGATAAAAATATTTTTGAAATTGAATATGAGCTTGAGAATTTAATTCCTAATGTTGAATACAAAATTTTAAAACTTCAAGGTCAAGATCTTGAAATTCCTTTTGGTGAGCGTGAGTACAAACTTAAATTAGAACAAAGCACAAGCGGCGGCGTAGGATCAACTCAAGCCGAAGCTTATTCAAAACCAAGAAAATTCAAAACCCCTTTCACTGAACTTTCACCTGAAAGAATTATTTTAACCCAAGCAACTAGACAAGATGCTCCTCGTGGAAAAGAATATAGTCCCGAAAATTTAACCCTAAATTTAGATCCAGTTTCAATGTGATCACTAAATGACAAAAAAATTAGTGTTAAATTTAAACCTGTTGGTCCTAATGGTGAAGAATTAACAACTGGAGACAACAGTCAAGAAAGAGACTATAAATTTGTTGTCAGTTTTGACCGAGCTAAAAAAGCGCTCGTTGCAAGTCTAAACAACAAAGATGTCACCGATGCTCGAGATGGTAATCTCTATCCTTCAACAACTTATAAAATTAGTCAAATTCAGACAGTTGAAACTGATGGCTCAGCCCCACTTACTTTAAATCTTGATGACACCCAAGGCACCACTAACACTAACAATCTTAAGTTTACAACTCAACTTGCCCAACCTCCTTTAGTTCAAGCTGGTATAACTAATTTTTATAATCATTCAGGGAAAGAAGATACTTTTGAGCAAACTATTTATTTTGCTTTTGATGATCCTTATTTTGCAATTGATGAAGCATCAATGAAAGACTGAAAATTAATTCTTCAAGGCGTTACTGATAAAAACAAAAACAATAGTTCTACAGATTCAGCAAGTTGAGAAGAAGTTGCAAAATATGAACCAGGCGCAATAGGCTCAAAAGTTGAATTATATAATCCGCGCGAGCTAGCTGGTCCGCCAAGTGAATATAGCGAAAATGCCGAATTACAAAGACTTTTAATTCAAAAAGATATTATTGACCAAAAAATTGAAGTAATTACTGAAGATATTAAAAATTTCGAAAAACAAGATGAAATTCGTATCGGCTTGCTTAAAAAGTTAGCAACTAATAGTTTTAGGTCTCAATATGAGACAATTCTAAGAGCTGAAAGCACCGAAATCCTTAAGGCAATAAATAAACGTCGAGAAGACTTAGAAAGACAAAGAGAAAAACTTGATGACATTCAAACTTTGATAGATTATAATAGACGCGATGAAGGTGCTTCTAACTCAGATATCAATCCTTATCGTCGTTACTTTGCCTTTAGTCTCAAAGGCGATGCGTCTTGACTAAAGTATTACAAAATGCGTGTTGCTATTCAATATAAATATTTTAAGGATAATGATAATCGAAAAGAATCAACTCAATCTAAATTTATAGGGCAGCTTTCAACTAATCAGACAAATAATACTAACACAACTAGTCCTTCAAATATTTTAAAATTTGAGCTTGCTGATTTTGCTAAATATACAAACAGAATTTTGCTCAAAAAATCTGAAATTAAGCCGCTAAACCAAATTGGTGCATACATCGAAATGGAATTTGAAGATCCTAAAAATTTGTTAAGTTCATTAAAAGATAGATTTGATAAGGCTAAATTTCAAAATGATGATATTAATAAATGAGTTGAATTATCTTCTGACGTTCGTTTTGATAATCAGTCAGGAGTAATAAAAAATCCCGGTTCGCTAAATAATCACCCAACATATAAAGTTGATGCTACAAACGATGATGGATCAAGTATTTATAGTCGCTCAACAAACCAGTGAACATCTAATAATTCAAGTAGTTATAATTTAGATTTTGATGTAAAAGTTTATGATTATAATCTTAAAAATCCTTTTTCATCACTTTTGACTTCTCCTACTAAAGAATATATTGATTTAGTTAGAGAAATCCCTAAAATTGTATATCCACAAACTCAATTAAGAGAAAATCAAGTTCAAAAAAAGTTTTATACGCTTAGACTTGCAAAGTTTGAGGTTGATGATCAGCAACCAAATAAAACTGTAAAAATTGGTTTAATAATTACATATCATTGAACTTCTCCAGAATCATTTGCTAAGAAAATTATTTCAATTTATCCAAAATTTTTGAGTAGTTTAGCAAACCATAATGGTATCGATATTAAAGACTACAAACCATTAGTTCCTACGTTGTCAGAAAACATAAATTTAACTTTTATGACTTCACCAATAATTCAAAAAGAAGATCCATATTGAGGTAACTTTTGAGCAAATCCATCCGGAAATGTTTGATATAGTTCCGAAATTCGTCAATTTGATAGAGATACACAACCAAACCAAATTATTAATGCTTTTGAAAACTCTCTCGTACAAAAAGTACTAAATAATTTTAAAAATGATAGAGACTTCAAAGAAGAAAAAACCTTATTCATTGGTCCAACAGGTCCGATTAAAACACTAAGTGATACTCCAACAAAGGCTGACGATAACGATCCGATGCAACAATATGTCAAATGACAAAAACAAGGAAATCGAACCCTCAAGCAAATTGTTGAAGGAAATTTCTTTCACAACAAAAAACAGAGAAGTCCTTTTGGAATTAAATCAACAGAATATAATAAATCTAATAAAATTTTTACAATACAATTCCAAAATCCTTACGGATCAATTGAAAGAGTTCAAGAAATTATGCCAACGGTTTCATATGCAGCCTTTATTGATCAAACGGGAAAAATTTACTTGTTTGGAAACAAAAATGGTAATCCAATTAGACTCCAAGATGATATATCTACTAGAAATTTAACCCTAGAAGTAAATCTTGCACCGGCAACTTGATCTGAACAAGATCTTCCTTCCGAAAATACAAATTTAAACTTTATGGGATTGCTTGTTTTTCCATATTTACCCCCAAATTTTGTTCAAAATAGATTTTTAAGGGATGATGTTGGCAAAAATACATATGTTAAAGAGCAACAGTACCACGAATCTACGCATAACGATAAAACTCATAAATACCTTTTGCCAGTAAAAGGATATCAAGGACTTCAGGTTGATGCTCAAAATCCTTATTTTATCCCATGAACCAAACATGATAATGCATGAGGTAGAATCATTTATTAATAAATTCAACCAAATTAGAACAACGAATTTTATTTAATTAACAAGGAGATAATTATGAAAAAAGCAAATTTAGAAAACCAAAACAATAAAACAATTAATAGTCATCTTACTAAAAAATTACTCGCCAGCAGCGGTTTTTTAACTGGTGCTATTGTTTCGCTCTCACCTTATCTTGCCAAAGTAATTACTCCAAAAACAATATATGTCCAAAATTTTGTTGCTGACAATGTAAGTCCTAATTCAGGTGATTTTAGTTTTAAACTTCAAGGAAAAACAAAACAAGATACAGATTGGGCTAAAAAAGCTGATCTCGAACTTGTTTATATTAGCCAAAAATCACGTTATAGTGTTAAGACTAAAGTTAAATATGATCCAAAAACTGACACTTTTCATACTTATGCCGATAATTTACTTGGTGGTTCAATTTATGAATTACAACTTGTAGCCCCAAATAATCCCCGTTATTATTTTAGTTTTTCTAAAACTTCGCAGTTTTTTTCAACTAAAAATCAAGTTGAAAAATTTAGTCATTATGATATTGAAAATGATACAATTTTGGATCTTGATCTATTTGATTCACAAAACTTACTTGATTCAGCTAATTTAATTTTGTACTATAAAGAAATTGGTTCAAATAAAATTCTTGAAGCAAAAGGTCAACTTGTTGCCAAAAATGACCAAAAACAAGCTAGTTTTGTGCTAAGAAATTTAGATCGCAACCAAAAATACGAAATTCTTGCCACTAAATATTATTTTGATGATCCAGATCAACTTTTTGATTTGGCAATTTCGCCATTGGCTAATCGTTATTTTGCCCCAAGTCCAATTGCCGGTAAAATTTTAAATCTTAATCAAAAGCATTATGGTCTAAATTCGGCTTTACTTGAGATTTCCCTAGCTTTTGAAAACAAAAATATTAAAATTAATCCAAATGAAAAAATTAATTTAGAATATTATTACAAAGACGAATTAGACAATTTCCAATTTGGCGTTGCAAATGATGTTAGTTTAATAGTCCAAAATAATAAAGTTTTTGCTAATTTGGATTTAAAACAAATTCCTGGAGGAACCAAATTCTGAATTTCACGAATTTGGAATAACTCTGGCTCTTTAGCAATTTCAACAAACAATAATCTTTCATTTATTTCTGCTCCTGAAATTGCCCGAATTAGAACTTTTGTTGATGCAAATAATACCTCAAGTTTTGATATTAAATTTAATGACCAATCATTAATGTTAAACGGCAAAGAAGTAAAAATTAATTTCTTTGCTGATGATCAACCTACAAAAATGCTCTCAAGTTCAGCGCAGGTTGTTGGAAACAAACTATTTTCTTTGGCAAAAAATTTACCAAAAGAAAAACACTTTACAATTTCATCACTTGAAATTGTCGAAAATGCCACAAATTTTGATGAAAGTGGTCAGCCGCAGACTAGTCAAATTTTCTTTGCCCAAAATTTTGACCAAAAACAGAAAAAGTTCTTTACTAATGCAACAAGCGCAATGGTTGAATCAGTTGTTGTTGACCGAATTACCGAAGATCTTAGTCGTGTTAGTATGATTCTTGATTCAGTTGATGATTTTATTAAAGATAAAATTGCAACTTTATACTTTAAAGTCGCCGGATCAAGTAATTTGATTAAATCTGAGGCCCAAGCTTTTAAAATTAATGGCGACAAATTAGTTCTTAGTTGGGATTTAATTAATCTTGAACCTGGAACTAACTATTTAATTGACTCAGTTGGAATTGCTGATTCGACAAATGAATTTGTTAATAAATTATATTTAAATTTTGGTCCTAATATTAGTGCTAACAAACTTACTTGGACTACCCGTCCGGCTGTTAGTTCAATTACTTATATTTCAAAATCTGACAGCGCAGTTGAGCTTAATATTGCTTTTAAAAATATTCTTGAGTCTTTAAAAACAGCCAAAATTACTTATTCAGAATTAAAACCTGGTGGAGTTTCCAAAACTATTGATGCAATTATTGAAAATAACTCAATAATTGCAAATTTAGAAGTAAATTCACTGGCAAAAGGACAAGACTATTTAATTGAAAAAATTGAAATTGATGGTTATCAGTCTTCAAAAGGCGATTCAGATATTCTAAAAGTTTCCAAAACAATTAGTCAAGCCCAAAAAATATTTGGAGTTCATGCGCCTTTAGTTTTAACTAAGATTGAAAATATTAGAGAACAACAAACAAGTGCTAAATTAAAAGTAACTTTTAGTCCTGAGACAATTAAGGCAATTGGTAAAGACAAAGTAAAAATTTACTATTCACTTGCAGGTTCATCGAAACTCTTATCAGCTGTTGCAAGTCAAACTAACAATGTTGGGCAAAATGCTGATAATTCCTTAACTTTTGAGCTAAAAGATCTTGAAATTGGTTCAAAATACAACATTAATTCTGTTGTTCTTGCAAAAGAAGTTGAACTAAATAATCAAGATACAAATGCAATACTTACTGAAAGAAACATTTTATTTGGCGATGCTCAACACAAATTTGACTCAAGTCAGTCTTCATTTTTCACTCAAAGTGCGATTATTGAAGTTGGTTATGATAATTCTTACGAACAGCGTGTAATTGCTACTTTCATTTTAGCTGATGCCAAAGGTGTTTATAATGGCAAAACAGCAACACTTAAATACCACCTAAAAGCTAAAAATGGTGATGAAGCACTAGCAACAAGTGCTCAATTTAAAGAAGGAAAAATTAGTGCAAAAGTAAATAGTGCACGTATTTTATTTGATATTACCGACCTATACAAACAAGGTCTTTATGAAATTGACAAAAACTCACTTGAACTTGAGGGTACAACAAATTCTCCAGCTATTGCTCCTGTTCAGGCAAGTTCTCGAGTTCGTCGTTCCGTTGCTCAATTTGCCGACACAAATACTAGTGCTGTTTTAATTCCTTTTAAAGATAAATTACTTGATTCAACCGAAAAAAGTCAATTTCAAACTATTCCAAAAACCGCTAATGTTACAAAAATTCAACTAACAGATCGAACAAAAAACACTGCTAAATTTGAAATTGAATTTGGTAAAGATTTTATCCCAAATCAAGCAAATGCTCAAGCTGGTAATAACGCCGAAAAACTTGATGATTTTCTTAATAAAAATAAATTAAAAGTTCGCTTTAAAAAATACGGCGGTGAGCAACAAGAACAAATTGTTGAAGCAAAAGCCGATGTTGATAGCCAAAAAACTTCTTTTGAACTTCAAAATCTTGAAAACGGACAACAATATGTAATTCTTGGCTTTGAACAAGTCCAAGATGATAATAGTCCACAAAGCACGCCAAAAGTTGATATTTATTTAGATGATCTTGATTTTTATAAGGATCAAATAATTGCAACTGCAGCGGTAATTAAAAAAATTGAATTTGACACTGAAGTTGAAACCCAAGCTAGGCTTAGACTTGAACTCAAAGATGATGGAAGATATACTGCAGGTAAAAAATTAACTGTTGAACTCGAAAAAATAGAATCAGGCTCTGGTCAATCTACAGGACCAACAGGAGTATCTCAATCCAATTTAGTTCTTAGCGCAACAAGTCTTAATGGAATTTATGATTTTACCTTTTTAAACTTAGAAAAAGCAACAAAATATAAAATTAAATCAGTTAAATTTGAAAAAGAAGCTACTCCAGCTACTTCTGCCCCAGGTGTTGCTACTTTATCTGCTCGGCGTTCAAAACGAAGTTTAGATCCAGTTTTAGTTAATGTTGACTCTCAAACCATAGTCGAGGAAGAAATTGATCTTCTTGAAACTGAAACAACTCTTGAGGATAAAAAATCATTTATCACAAGTGCCAAAAGTGCAAAAATTACTAGAATTACAACTAGATCAATTCAAACAACATCTCTAACAGTTGAACTTACTCTTGATGATATTGATGATTATTTAGGTCAAAAAACACTTGAATTAACTTACAAAAATTTATCAACCCAAACTAGCCAAACTAAACAAGTTGAAGCAAGTGTTGATCAGGTAGCCAAAACAATTACTTTTAATTTAACTGATTTATCTCCTGGAGACAAATACGAAATTGAAAATATTAAGTTAAAAGAAGAAACTACCCAAGTACGAAATGAACTTGATCTAAAAAAACAAGAATTTAAATTTGAATTTGACAGATCACCTAATACTGAGGCTGGTTTTGAAAAACAATTTTTCTCACCAACACCAAATCTAGCCCAAATTTTACCAGTTTCAACTTCTGAGACTTCTGTTCAAATTAATATTAAACTTAATGACAATGGTGCTAATTGAAATAATAAATTTTTACAAATTAAAATTAAATCAAAAGCAAATCCGCCAGCTCAGAGTCAAATTCCAACTGTTTATAGTGCTGAAATAATTAACGGAAATGCGATTTTTGACATTAGCGGTTTAGAAAAAGCAAGTTCATATGAAATTGAAGAGTTAAAAGTTCTTGATAGCTTGCCAAGTCAAATTCAATCTGATCAAATCCAAGGCGGAGCTGAAGTTGATGGTTTTACTACCCAACAGCCAAATCAGCAAATAACTAAAGAATTTGTCCTTGATGCTGAATCGGCAACAATTACTGATATTAGGTATAAATCTGATAATACAAGTGCTGATATTAGTGTTAGTTTTGCCCAAGATGAGCAATTTTTATACCAAAGTGGTGCTAATAATACAAAAAGAAAACTTCAATTTACTTTCCAAGATAGTCAAACTGGCCACCAAGTAAGTACCCAAAAAGAATTTGAAAATAATAACAATAATCAAGGCCAAAAGCCAACAATCGACCTTAGCCTCGATTCAGTTAGCCCTGGAAGTTTATATGTTCTTACAAAAGTTGAAGATATTACCCCAGAAGTTGAAGGTGCACCAAAAAGATTAAAAACTTTCAAATTTAGCGATACTCAACAAGCTCAACAAGCTCAAAATCAAGGAACAGCAACAAGAACTCCTGAGGTTTTATCAAAACTTTATTTTGCAACCAAGCCAGAAGTAATTGCTTATTCAATTGACAAAATTTCTGAAACAAAATATTTTGCTAATTTTACAATTAGAGACCCACTAGCCGGAAGAGACATTACCCAAGGTGGATTTGAAGGTCGTGATGTTAAAGTGACTTTACAAAAACTAGTTGATCCAAAAGGAACAGATCTTCAAGGTCAACAAGTCCAAAATGTTGAAGTACAAGGAAAAATTAAAAATTCTAAAGTTAGTTTTGAACTTGATGATCTAGAAAAAAATGCAATTTACAAACTCGTTAGTCTAACTTGAGCTGATATAGAAGAAACACAACAAACAATTTCTGGTTCTACTGCAACTCAGTACCAAGTTGATCCAACTACAAAAACTACTCCAACTACAAATCAACAATTTTCAGATTTTGCAATTAAAATTAGTGATCCAGGGACAAATTCTAAAATTGAAGGAAGTGTTTCAGGAAATGGATCAATTGAATTCGGAAATCAATTTATCATTAAACCTGAATCAGCAAAAATTGTCAAAATTGAAATTGATGACAAGAAAGTTGATAGCGCAACAATTACTTTAACTTTTGATAAATTTGATGAGTATTTAAAACATGTTGATTATCAAGATAAATTAGAACTAGTTTATTACCAAACCGGTTCAATTGCTGAAAAAACTGCTAAATTGACTGTTGAAAACGCTGACCCAGCTAGCGTCCAATTTAAAGCTGAATTGAGTAATCTTGAAAAAGGAACCGGATTTCGTGTTTTAGGAATTAAACAAACAGGTTCTAGTGGTGGCGGCTCAAGACGTCGCCGAAGCACGGCTTTAGCCAAACCATTAAATTTTGTTTTTGACACAAGTCTAACAGAAGACGAGAAAAAATTTGCAACTTTACCAATTGTTAATTCAATTTTACAATTTCGTAATAATATAAACCCTGAAGATTATGATTTTCTTTTAAATCTTAAAGATACTGGTGAGGTATTTAAACACATTCAAGCAAGCCAGTCTAAATCAATAAAAGCAAAAATTCAGTATAAAAAAGTTGTTGATGGTAATGAAGCAAAAGAAACAATCCAGGAAGTATTAGCAACGCTACAAAGCACTTCTGCAGGTTCAGATAAACAGTCACAAGATGAGTTCATCGATGAAAGTACAACATTCAAATTTACTCTTCAAAATCTTGATCCTTTTGCTCAATATTACATAACAAAAATTGCTTATGATACAAATAATCAATTAGATAGTGTTTTAACTACTAAGACTGAAAATGATGGTGACCAAAATTCAGGACTTTTTAATTTTTCACCTCAAGCTGAAGAAAAACGAGCATTTTTAACTTATCCAGCTAGAGTTGATGTAAAGTCAATCGAAATTCAACCTGACTTTAGTCAAAATAATGCAAAACTAACAATTAAATTTGATCCAAAATACAAAGCTTTTCTTGAGACACAACCAAAAATCAAAGTTAACTATACAAGTCCAAAAGGTTTAGGACAAAGTGTTGAAATTGACAAAAACGATTTTAATTCAATAGTAAACATATCTTCTGGAGAACCAAGTGTTGAAGTAACTATTAATAATATTAATGAACCAGGAAAATATGTTGTTGAATCACTTGATTTTCTTGATAAAGATTTAAATTCTCCTTTGCTATCAGGCTTGGAACTTCCACCAATTGAAATTAAAGAATCAATTACTATTGAAAAACGTAGTTTTTATACAAATACAAAAATAATTGCAATTCGTAAAAAAGCAATTTCAGAAACAAGTGCAACAATTGAATTAGTAATTGAGGATCCAAATGGTTCATTTATTGGTAAAAAAGTAAAAGGAACTTTTACATACCAATCTAATCAAACAAGAGAAGAAGATGGCACAATTATTGCAGATGAGGTAGGAAAGACTTCCAAAGTAGTTTTCCAATTAAAAAATCTCGAAAAAAATACTGATTATAATATTACTTCATTAGTTTTTGATCAAGCCCAAAACCAAACAACCCTTGGTGCAAGTCAGTCTCAATTTAATGTTCAACAAAATATTGAATTTGACAACCAAAAAATCCAGGAAAATGCTTCGGCAGATTCAACAGGTCAACCACCAACTGCTGACCAGAAAAAACAATTTAAAACAACTTTTGAATCAGCAACAGCTCTAGGAATTACTTATCAATTAGACCAAGGCCAAACTGCTAAGCCTTGGCAAAAAGCAAAAGTTAGAGTGTTTTTCTCAAGTCAAGACAAACCACTTGAAGAAAAGTCAACAAGACTTAAATTAGTTTATAAATCTTCAAAACAAGGAATTTCTAATACATCAACAAATTTTGTTCAAGCTCAATTATTATCAACCCAGACTCAACAAGGTCAGACGCAGCAAGATTGATTAAATACCCAACCAGATCAGGCTCATTATTATTATGAATTCGATCTTGATAATTTAGATGCAGGATCTGAATATACAATTATCGGTCTTGAAGATCAAGCCCAACAAATTAAAATTATCGTTCCTGATCCTAATGCTCCAGTTGCGGTTAATTTTTCTTCACAAGCAAATACTCAGCCTTCATTTAGTTTTAATACTGCCCCACTGGTTACAAAAATGACTTATGTTCCTAGTGAAACAAGTATTAATCTAATTTTAGCTGTTGAAAACTCACAAAAATTAGACTTTTCTAATCATAGAGCCATTATTAAATACAGAAAACTTGTTAATAATACAAATTCTTATGGTTGGCAAGATCCAATAAATAAGTCTAGCAGTGATGCTGCAAGCGATACGGTTGATACAATCACGGTTAGAGTACCTCAAAGACAACAAGACCCAACTAACCAGGCTAGTCAACAAGAAAATGAAGAAAATTTCGGAATTACCTTTTTGGAATTTGAACTAGGAGGGCTTGAAAAAGGTTCTTGGTATTTAATTGAAGAAATTAGTCTTTCAACTAGAGATGGAGGTTCTACACCATTAAGTCTTTATCTTGATAAAGAAAAAATGGAACCTATTGATAAAAAAACAGCAACATCTGAGTCAGAAAAATGACAAACAATTGTTAATACAACAATTGAATCAACAACAATTATAAGTGCAACCACTTCAACGATGATTGGTTCAAATATAATGGTTCAAAATTCACTAAAAACCACCCCCGAACTTAGAGCCGGTCATTTCCAAGTTGAGCTTGATAGTAGCGATTTAGTTTTCCTAAAAGATAAGTATAATATTCAACTTGAGCTTGAATCAGTTGAAAACAAAATCTTTTATACTGAATCTAAAGAAATAACTGACGCAAATACAACCCCATCAACAGGACAAGCTAGCGCTAGTGGTCAAAATAAACAAATTGTTCTTGAAGCCAAAGGTCTTATTCCGGGTGATAAGTATACAATTAAAAATTACATTTTTACTCTTAAAAATGATGCTCAAAATAAATTTGCAGTTCGCTTGCCTCAAAAACTAAAAGTTACTAATCCTGCAAATCATTCATCTGTTAATTTAAAAACTCAAAATGCGATTAAGGCTATTAAATATGAGGCTGTTTCAGAAGGTCGCACCAATATTGATGTTGAATTTTATAATAATAATGGTGAACTAAATAATAAAGAATTAGAGTTATCAGCTGAAATTGATAAAGAATTTGGAAATAAACATATTCCAAAGTCTTGAGGTGAAGACCAGACAAAAGTAACTAAATCAACCCGTTTAATTTCACCGACCGGACAAATTACTTCAACATTAAAATTTGAAATTACTTCTGGACTTAAAAAAGCAAAACAATATATTATTAAGTCAATTAAACAAAAAGATGCAATTCCGGGTGGTGGAGGTGGACAAAGTTCATCTGGTGCTGCCGGAACAGGTATTACTTTTGATACCCCGATTAAAGAAGAAACAGCATTACAACGTAAGTTTTTCTCAAAAGCTGAAAAAACTAAATTAATTAAAACTGAAATTAAAGATGTAACAACCGATTCAGCAACAATTACGCTAGAATTTGATAAAGATGATGCCTTTTTAAAAGATGATCTTGTTACTTTATATTTAGAAAAAGGCGATCAATCCCAATCAATTGGTGCTACAACCTTGATTACCACCCCTACTAATTCATCAGGCGGAGGTACTGGTACGCCAGGATCTGATCAAGATAAATTACAAGCTACTTTTAAATTTTTAAATATACTTGAGCCTGGAATAAAATATAAAATTAACGCTTTAACATCAAAAACTGTCGATCTTAAAGTTGATGAGGATTCAAAAGTTGAAAATCCTAATTTAGTTGCTGGGTGGAAATTTGGAACTTCTTCAGGTTCTTCTCCAACTTCTTCAACTTCTCCAACTTCTCCAACCGTTACTGTTCCAAGCACCTCAGGAAGTCGAGTTATTCTTGATTTTATTACTCAGCCTTTAATTACAGATATTATAAAAGAAGAAATTGAAGACAATCATGCTAAAATTAAACTTGAAGGTTGAACTAAAGATCTCCAAGATGCTGGCTTTAACCCTAAATTCACTGTAACTAAAAAACAATCAACCCAAGGGGTTCAACAACCTCAACCCCAACAAACTACCGGATCTGTCGATACCAAAACAGGAACCAAGGAATCTCCTAGCACTTCGCCAGAAGCAAATTCAATCACCTTCAAAGTTGAAAATCTTGAACAATTTACTGAGTATAATAATATAACTCTAAAATTAGAAAAAAGTACCGGTAATGGCGCTGGCGGTGGCGGAACTTCGACCACAAATCAACTTAGTCAAGATTTTACAGTTCCATTTGCCCCCGAAATTGCCTCAGGAGCAAAACAATCTCTACGTGAGTTTCGTACTACAGCTAAAAAATTAAATTTAGCGGCTTCAAATCCATTGACTCTAACTCCAATTTCAACAACAAATGTAAATATTACTGTTGAACTTAAAGATGAAAAACAAACTAATTCAATTGCTGATGTTCCTTTTATGTTATATTACAAAAAAGTATTTCCTCAATATGGATTAGACCGTTTTATTGATTCGAACTCTAACCCAGTTTTAATTGATGTTAAAACTAGAAAATTAACTTTTAATATTTCAAATCTTGAGCCTGGATCAATTTATGAGGTAACCAGTATTAAGCCACATACCGCACCAGAAGATAACCATAAAATCCAAAATCTTGAGCATGATTCTCCTTTGTTAGAATTTCTTAAAGATGTTGAAGGTCTGCCTTTTACAGCATCTAAACTTAATAACTCTAAAAAACAACAAAAAATTTATTTTGCTCCATTAAATGTGCCTGTTAGTCTTGAATCAGCTTGATCTCATCCACTTAGATATGATTATTACGAAGGGGAACAAGTTTATATTAGATTTAACAAGGAAGCTGGAACAGCGATAAATAAAGATTGACTAAAACAAAACCTCAAACTTAAATTAATTCCGCACCAGACTCATAGCGGTAGACAAAGCCAAAACCAAACAGAGGTTGAAAAACAATTAAGTGCCTCAACTAATTACGAACAAAAAGGAAAAGGACAATTTAATGGCGATTTAGTTCTATCAGATTTAAAATGAGATCCCCAAAAAGTAACAGCAACTTTAAAAGTTCAGCCAAAATCTTTAAAGTCAATTGTTGGTGCACAGATTCAAATTACAATTAAAGACAAAACTAAATATCATCTTGATCCTTCAAAATCTAGTGCCAATTCAACCGCTACCACTACTACTAGCGTTCCTACTTCTACGCCAATACCAGCTCCCGTTAGCACACCAGTGCCAGTAGATAATAGTCAGTCAATAACATTTAGACTCCAATCTAGTGCGGTTATTGTTACTCCTACTAATGTTGATTATATGAACCCGGGGCTAATTGGATTTAGTTATGCAATTTATGATCCGCTTGATTTAATTCAAAAAACGGGAAAAGATTACAATCCCTTTGGCGAGTTCCCACATTTAACTCCTTATAAAGAACAAGATTGACTAAAAGTTATTGTTAATAAAAAACTTGATACTTCTAAATCTAATACTCAACTTGAAGTTCCTGATCCAACAATTTTTAATAAAGTTAAAGGTAATAACGCTAATGATGTATGAGATAATCCTGTGGAATTAAACGTTCCCGAAGAGCCTGTTGCAATTAGAACAAAAACTGATGTTGGTTTTGGAATAAAATATTTAACTCTTTATTGAGCAATTTACTCTAGCACTGGAACATTTGAATTACCTGAAAAATTTCAAACTGCAAAAAGACTTTGATATCCTGCCGGAAAACTCGTTCATTTACCAATTTCATTCCAGTTTAAAAATCAATCCTTGGATTCATTATCATCAACCTATTCTTTTGTTCTTAATTCACCTTATGCTACTCCCGGGCATATAATGCCTTATGCTAAATTCAAAGATCCCCATGATGCTGTATCAATTATGAATTCAGGAAGGAATTATAAGTCTTTATGAGAACCAAGAAGAGGCCAACCCCCAAGTAATTTAGATTTAATTCCTAGAATAAATAAATTTCCAAAACATATTTCAAAAGTATTTTGATCTTCTCCTACATTTGAATGAACAACAAATGATGCAGTCCTAAATAATATTTTTTTCTTAAATAGAGCGGTTCCTACACTAAAAAATAATAACAATACAAGAACTTATTATATTCAAACTGGTCGTGGTGGAGTGGGAGGTACTCATTATAGCCATGGCGCTACCTGAAATATTATGTATGTTAAAAATCGGGAAGGACACGAAAAAAATCCTACTTTGTCAAATTCTGATCTTAAATGAGATCATTGGTGACAATCAAATGAAGCTCAAAATTTTGAAAATCAAAATAATAAATCGTCTTGAATAATATCAATAACCAACCCTAGAGGTAACCCGTTATTATACGATCCACTTAATTACTATGAAATGTTAGGTCCATTTAAACCACCTGAATTGCCAGAATAATTTTAATAATATAAACAAAAAGAAAAAAGAACAGCATGTCTGCTGTTCTTTTAGTAATCTTAAAAATTAAAACTATTCATTCCATTCCCGAGTTTGCCAGTTTGATGAGGTCCCGAGTTTCCCCGAGTTTCACAAGTTTGATGGCAAAAATTCACTTTTTAGTGAATATAAATACGCAAAAATCCCCGAGTTTCCCAGTTTGGTGGCAAAAATTCACTTTTTAGCGAATATAAATATGCAAAAATACCGCTAAATTCGGGTTTTTTTACCTAAAATCTTAATTTTTATAATTTTAAAACTAACCTTTTGCAAAAAAAAAAAAAAAAAATGTTTGGTCAAAAAATAAAATTCTGTTATAATAGAGTCACTAAGAATGAATTAATAAATTTTTGATATTGAATTAGGAGGAATTAAATATATTTTTTGTCTAATAAAATCAAATAATGCATATTTTGAACTATGTTCAAAATATATTCCAGCGCATTAAAATCAACACTTTTCAAAAAAAAAAAAAAAAATGCTTGGTCTAAAAAAAATTTATGTTACAATTAGACTAACTAAGAAGAATTAATAAATTTTGATATAGAATTAAGGAGGAATTAGTTATGTTTTTGTCTAATGCGCTCTGATAGCGCGATTTATCCATTATATTTTTAAATATGATGGAATGCCATAAATTTAACCGTTTAGAAATCTATAAATTTATGGCTTTTAATTATGGCTCTTTCAAAACTTCACATATTTTTTTAGGCTCAATTTAAGTAAAAACGAGTTTTCTATTTAAATTGAGTTTAAATAGCAGTTGTATTTTTTTGGTTTTTGTTATTTCATCCATAAATTGATTTTTGCCAGTGTTTTAAACTAAAAAAGTAGTTTAGAAATTTCATAATTTTGCTTTTTAGGTAAAATTTTAGCTTTTTTAGTTTGCTTTATTTGATTGTTAAGTAGATTTTTCTTTCCTAATGTTTAGATTTAAAATTTAGTGTTTTTGCTTGATAGTTATTTTTTTGACTTTGTCAAAAAAGTTAAAAAATCCCCAAAATAAACCAGGAAAAAACCAATCTTAGTGTTAATTTTTTTGTCCTGGTTTATGGAATGTGATATTTCAGAAATTGTAGAATGTGTTAATGAGTCTTCGGAGGAAATATAGTATGAATTTGATTAGTTTGTTTTCAGGAGCTGGAGGGTTAGACTTAGGCTTTGAAAAAGCTGGATTTAATGTAGTAGCTGCAAATGAATATGATAAAACCATTTGGGAAACATATGAAAAAAATCATGATACAATACTTATAAAAGGAGATATTTGTGATATTCCTTCAGATATGTTTCCTGAATGTGATGGTATTATAGGTGGGCCGCCATGCCAATCATGGAGTGAGGCTGGTTCATTAAAAGGAATAGAAGATCCTCGTGGGCAATTGTTTTATCAATATATACGCATTTTAAAGGATAAACAACCAAAATTTTTTCTTGCCGAAAATGTTAAAGGAATGATGGCTAAAAGGCATAATGATGCTGTTGAGAATATAGTTTCTCAATTTGAAGAGGCTGGTTATGATGTCTTTATTCATTTGTTAAATGCAAGTGACTATGGTGTTCCACAAGATAGAAAAAGAGTTTTTTATGTAGGGTTTAGGAAGGATTTGAAAGTTAAATTTGAACCGCCAAAATCCTATGAAACTAAATTAACTTTTAAAGATACAATTTTCGATTTGAAAGACTCTGCAATACCGGCATTAGAAGGAAATAAAACTAATGGAGATAATTGCAAAGTTTTGAATCATGAGTATTTCATTGGTTCATACTCACCTATTTTTATGAGTAGAAATAGAGTGAGACAGTGGGGTGAACAGGCATTTACAGTTCAAGCTTCAGGAAGGCAATGTCAGTTACATCCGCAGGCGCCAGTAATGCCTAAAGTAGAAAAAAATAAAAATATATTTGCACCAGGAAAAGAAACACTTTACAGGAGACTAACTGTGCGAGAATGTGCAAGAATTCAAGGGTTTCCGGACAATTTTAAATTTTACTATACGAACTTAAATGATGCATATAAAATGATTGGCAATGCTGTGCCAGTAAATCTTGCATTTGAAATGGCTAAAGCAATTCTATCTGCTTTGGATGATTCAAGTGTAAATAGTAATCTATTAAAAACTGGAACAGATAATTAATTGCAGGTTAGTCATGAGCAATAAAAGTAATAATCAAGGAAGAGCATATGAGTTTGCTTACCTGATTACATTATTTGAAGAAATATCTAAAATAAGACCAGCAAAGATAGAAGAAAATAGTAGTTACTTTGCTGCAGAAAGAGCGTGGAATACTTTAACTGACTCTGAAAAAACAATATATAAAGTTAGTGCCTTGGCAGGAGTTAACGCTATATTTGATCTTGAACCTTTGATTTTAGATGACGGGGATGATGATCTTGAACTAAAAATTCAATCAGATGATAAAGGGAAAGAGGGTGATGTGAGAGATATCTTGATTATCAGACGAGGGATTGAATGGGAAATAGGTTTAAGTGTTAAGCATAATCATTTTGCGGTTAAGCATAGTAGGCTATCTAAGAACTTAGATTTTGGTAGAAAATGGTATGGGGTAGATTGTTCCGAACAATATTGGGAAGATATTAAGCCTATATTTGAATATCTTGATACTGAGAAACAAAAGGGCTCTAAGTGGAGTGATTTACCTAATAAAGAAGATGATGTATATATTCCATTGTTAAATGCTTTTAAAGGTGAATTGGAAAGACAAAATCATTTGTTTGGAAAAGACATACCAAAACTTATGGTGGAGTATTTACTTGGAGAATTTGATTTTTATAAAGTTATTGGAATTGATAGCAAACGAATAACTCAAATTCAAAGTTATAACTTAAGAGGCACTTTAAATAATCAAGGAAACAACCTTAAAAGAAGCATTGAATTACCAATATCAACACTTCCAACACGAATTGTAAGTTTAGAATATAAACCAGAGAGTAAAAATACCTTGGAATTATATCTTGATGGTGGTTGGCAATTCAGCTTTAGAATTCACAATACATCTACAAACGTCGAGCCGAGCCTGAAGTTTGATATACAAATAATAGGTATGCCAACAACTATTATTTCGATAGATTGCAGATGGAAATAGGAATGGAGGATCTGATAGCTTTATCAGATAGTATATTTATGGAAAATAATGGATTTAGCATAAAATTTGATAGGAACACAATAGACCACTTAGGAATTAAATTGTATAGTATATTTCCACCTGTTATCGCAGAATTGATCTCAAACTTAAGTTAGTGCGCTAATTTAGGCACATTGAAAAAAGGTGTCAAAATGAAACAATACAAATTCACAATTGAAGACAAATTTAAATACATCAAAATTGCCGAATCTAAAGGGTTAAAAACGCAATTTTGCAATTTGTAGAAGAATTTAGAGAAATTTACAAAAACAAATCTAAAAGTAAAAATGCGCATAAAGAATTAAACTAGTAGAAAAAATTATCCAAAGTGGCTCAATCAAAATCATAGATAAAAAGTAATTGTCTGAATTTTTTACTACTAATTAAAAAAAAAAAAAAATGCTTGGTCTAAAAAAAATTTATGTTACAATTAAACTAACTAAGAAGAATTAATAAATTTTGATATTGAATTAAGGAGGAATTAGTTATGTTTTTGTCTAATGCGCTCTGATAGCGCGATTTATCCATTATATTTTAAAATATGATGGAAAGCCATAAATTTAACCGTTTAGAAATCTATAAATTTATGGCTTTTAGTTATGGCTCTTTCAAAACTTCACATATTTTTTTAGGCTCAATTTAAGTAAAAACGAGTTTTCTATTTACATTGAGTTTAAATAGCAGTTGTATTTTTTATGTTTTTTGTTAGTGTTTTAAACTAAAAAAGTAGTTTAGAAATTTCATAATTTTGCTTTTTAGGCTAAAATTTTAGCTTTTTTAGTTTGCTTTATTTGATTAATAAGTAGATTTTTCTTTCCTAATGTTTAGATTTAAAATTTAGTGTTTTTGCTTTGATAGTTATTTTTTTGACTTTGCCAAAAAAGTTAAAAAATCCCCAAAAAAGAATGATTTAATGGATAAAACAGTGATTTCTCAACTACAATATCAAAAATGGTTAGAGGAGATGCGGTGTCTCTTACGATCATCGGAAAAATTTGTGAAGAACTTGGAACAGATATCGGCAATATGATTTGTATGAAAAAAATAAAGGAAGATGAATAAATGGCATTTACAATAGGTGTAGATGAAGGTAAATGGAGTGAAAAAGTTCTTAAAACCCTTTTGATTGATAGAACAACAAATAGAAATATAATTTGAGGGACTGATGATTATATTTCACTAGGGGAAAAATATAATTCACACTATCAAATTTTATTTGAATCTATAATCGGACAAAATTTAGGTGTGATTAAACCTAGGGTATTAAAGACAAAAGAAAAACAAAATAATAGAACAAAGGGTAAAGCTGAAATTTTTACACCTAGTTGGGTTTGTAATGTACAAAATAATCTTGTGGATAATGCTTGGTTTGAGAGCGAAAATATATTTAATAGAGAAATTGAAAAAGGTTGGGAAACTAATATAGAAAAAATCAAATTTCCAGATAAAAAAAATAAAACTTGGCAAAATTATGTTGACGAGAGAAGACTTGAGATTACTTGTGGAGAAGCCCCCTATTTAGTTAGTAGATATGATACAGTTACTGGAAAAGCATTTGAGTTGAAGGATAGAATAGGTATGCTAGATAGAAAAATGAGAATTGTAGCTGAAAATACCTCTAGTGAGGAAGAATGGCTTAAATGATCTGAAAGAGCATTCCAAAGTATATATGGATTTGAATTTCAAGGGGATAGTCTTCTTATCGCAAGAGAAAATCTACTTATTTCATATTGTGAGTATATGCAAGAAAATCTAAATAGACAACCAACCGAAAAAGAACTAATCAATATTGCAGAAATAATTTCATGGAATATATGGCAGATGGATGGTCTCACTTTTAAAATTCCTTATGAAGAAGCTACGGAGCAATTTCAGCAGTTAGAAATGTTTGATGTACGAGAAAAAACAAAGAAAAACTTATGTATCATTAAAGATTGGAGAACAAAAAAAAATCATACATTCCAAGATTTAGTAAACAAAGGTCGCAAAAATGGACAAAAGAAAAATAGAAGCAATCGACGTACTTGATAGAATTATAATAGGACGTGTAGATCCACATATATATGCTTTTACAACAAACACAGTGCCAAATTATTTAAAGGTTGGTGACACATATAGACCAGTATCACAAAGATTAAACGAGTGAAGAGCATTTTTCCCCGATCTTGAAAAACAATATGAAAATAAAACTATTATTGATAGAGAAACTTATTTTAGAGATTATGCTATTCATCAATACCTTGAAAATGATTTAAATAAAAAAAGACTAAAACCAGAAGAATTGGAAGATGGGCTTTATTACAGTAGAGAATTTTTCAAGGAAACAGAAATAGATGATATTAATAATGCTATTGAAGATATAAAAGAAAACTATCACGCAAATTCAAGTAAATATGAATATTATAGTTCGAAGAATAGGCTTCCACAGACTTTTCATTATCAAAGAGTAGAACAATGGACTTTAAGACCAAATCAACAATCAGCTGTAGATAGCTTTATTAGGGCTGTAAAGAATGGTAGAAGAAACCTTCTTATGTATGCCGTTATGCGTTTTGGAAAGTCTTTTACTTCTCTTTGCTGTGCATTAGAAATCTCTGCAAATATCGTTTTGGTGGTATCGGCAAAAGCTGATGTAAAAGATGAATGGAAAAAAACTGTTGAGGGAGCAGGCAACTTTTCGGAGTATGTGTTCCTAGAAGCTTATGATCTAGCTTCAAGTGAAAATGCCATTAAGGCAAATAGGGAAGAAAATAAAAAAGTTGTAATATTTTTAACCTTGCAGGATTTACAGGGTAATGCAATTAAAGATAAGCATAAAGAACTTTTTAGTGAACAGATTGACTTGCTTATTATTGATGAAACTCATTTCGGAGCAAGAGCAGAATCTTTTGGAAAAATTTTAGAAAATGCAGGGTATGAAAAATCTGACAAGACCAATATTAATAAACTTGATGATGAGAATATTGATGTAAATGTAGCAGAGGAAGAACTAAAACAAATAAATGCCAAAATTAGACTGCATTTATCTGGAACACCTTATCGTATCTTGATGGGTTGCGAGTTTGAAAAAGAGGATATTATCTCTTTTGTGCAATTTTCGGATATAGTCAAAGAACAGGAAGAATGGGATAAAAATAATCTTAATAAGGATGATATAAACGAATGGGATAATCCGTATTATGGTTTTCCTCAAATGGTTCGATTTGCATTTAATCCCAATAAGTCTTCCCGTGAAAAAATGGAAGCTCTTAAAAGAAGTGGGGTTACATTTGCTTTTTCCAAATTATTTGAGCCTGGGTCAATAAAAAAAGATACAGTAAATAATGGACATAAGAAATTCATAAACGAGACTGAAATATTAGATTTGCTTCAGGTTATAGATGGCAGCAAAGAAGATGAGAATTTACTTGGTTTTTTAGATTATGACAAAATCAAAAAAGGTAAGATGTGTCGTCACATGGTAATGGTGCTCCCATATTGTGCCTCTTGCGATGCTATGGAAGAGCTTTTAAGTACTAAAAAAGATACTTTTAAAAATCTTGGTGAGTACGAAATTATAAATATTTCAGGAGTTGATGCATGAAAGAAATATAAAAAACCAAGTGATATAAAAAATAAAATAAAAAAATGTGAAAATTTAAATAAAAAGACGATAACATTAACAGTTAATAGAATGCTTACTGGTTCTACTGTTGAGCAATGGGATACAATGCTTTATTTTAAAGATACATCTTCTCCGCAAGAATATGATCAGGCTATTTTTAGACTACAAAATCAATATGTTAGAACATTGTCTAGTGCTAGTGGTGTCATAAAAGAAAATCTAAAACCACAAACACTACTTGTTGATTTTGATCCAGATAGATTGTTTAGAATGCAGGAACAAAAGTCCTTGATTTATAACGTAAATATAGAAGAAAATGGAAATAGCAAATTAAAAGAAAGAATTGCCCAAGAGCTTAGAATATCTCCAGTCATTATGATGAATCATAATAAAATTAAAGAGGTGAATGCGACTAATATATTAGAGGCAATCGGCAAATATAACAATCAAAGAAGTGTATCAGATGAAGTTTTGGATATACCAATAGATTTTTCAATTTTAAAAGATGATGATATTAGAAAAGCGATTGAACAACAAGCTGAATTTAATTCTAAGCAAGGTTTGACAATAGTTCCAAATCAAGGTCAAGGTGATGAACTTGATATTGATGAAGCTGTTGATCAAACCAAAAAATCTCAGCAAAAACAAGATAAACCAGAAAATAATTTTTCTATCGAAGAAAAAAGTACTAAAGAATTAGAGAAATTAGAAGCTCAAATTAAAACATATTACCAGAGGATTTTGTTCTTTTCTTTTTTGACTAAGGACAGAGTAGCTTCACTTGATGATATTTTAAGCGCGCTTGAAAGAGTTGAAAATATTAGCTTATCTAAAAATTTGTCTTTGGATAAAGCTATCATTCAAAAGATAAGCAAGTCAATGGATCCATTTAAGCGAAGCAGATTTGATTATAAAATACAAAATATATCAATGCTTGCTTGTGATGAAACGGTTCCCCCTCTGACAAGAGCGATGAGATCTATCAAAAAATTTAACAGAATGTCTGAATCAGAGGTTATTACGCCATCTAAGGTTTGTGATGAAATGGTTGGTTTACTACCTGAAGAATCTTTAAAAGAGATTGTATCTAATCAAGATAAGTTGCTTGATATTGCAAGCAAATCTGGGGAATACGCAGTTGCTTTATATAAGAGATTGACATCTGAACTTGGCTATTTGCATGAAGATGTTAAGGATATTATTTACTCTATTCCGACATCATCTATTGCATATGAATTTACGAGAAGATTTTATGAAATTTTGGACTTAAATATTGAAAATATAGCAACAAAGTTTAATGCCTATGATTTGGTTAAGGTAAAAAATGATAAAAATGAAGTTGAATATGATAAAATAAGTGGGATATTAAAGCAAAATAAAAAATTTAGTGATATAACATTACAAGATGAACTAAAGGCAGGTGATAAAAAAGTGAATTTTGGAGCAGTAATAGGTAATCCCCCATATCAAGAAAATAATTCTTTAAGAAATAGAGATGATTCAATATACAATTTGTTTATGGAAACGGGGTATTCTATTTCCGATATATCTGTTTTTGTTACTCCTGCAAGATTTCTGAATAATGTGGGTTCTACGCCTACTATTTGGAATAATAAAATGTTGAACGACCAGCATTTTAAGGTGGAGAGATATGCTGCTAAATCAACAGATGTTTTTGAAAATGTTGATATAAAAGGTGGTGTTGCCATAACATCTCGAAATCAAAACCTTATTTATGAACCAATAGAAATGTTTGTTTCAAGTAATATTCTGAGAGAAATATATGAGAAAGTTAAAATAAAAAGCAACAATTTTGAGGATAATATTAGTTCTCTTATGTATGTTCAAAATAAATTTAATCTTAAAAATGTTTTTGATGATTTTCCCGAATTAGAGAATATTATAAAAAAGGAAAAGAGAATTACATCATCAGCATTTAAAAATTATAAAGAATTATTCAAAGAACATAAATTTAATAATTCGGTTCAAATATATGGAAGAATTTCTAACAAAAGAACATATATGTGGATGGATAAAAAATATCTTGAACCACATGATAATTTTGAATTTTATAAGGTTTTTGTTCCCGCGGCAAATGGAAGTGGTGCATTAGGAGAAGTTTTATCTACACCCGTAATTGGGCACCCCGTAATTGGCTACACCCAAACATTTATTTCGCTAGGTAAATTTAAAACAGAACAAGAAGCAGAGGCATTATTGAAATATATAAAATCAAAATTCGCAAGATTGATGTTAGGGTTAAAAAAGACAACTCAAAATAATAAAACAAAAGAAACTTGGTCTAAGATTCCAATGCAAAATTTTACAGAAAACTCAGATATAGATTGGACAAAATCTATTGTAGAAATCGATGAACAACTTTTTGATAAATATAACTTGTCAACAGAAGAAAGGGAACATATAAAAAAATCAATTAAGGAAATGTAGGACGATAATTGAATGTTGAACAGAGATAATGATATATTGAAATCATTATGCTTAATTGAAGTTCAAGCACAAGGCAAATTAATGTAAAAATTAATTGTGTGGGCTAAACTTTTTTGTTTCAATTATTTTTAAAATAAAAAAGAAAAAAGTTCCAAATTGACCAGGAACTTCATAATAATTATAGTATTAAAAATATACCAATATAGCAAAAAGTGATAGATATATATAAATTCTTAAAGTAAAATGCTTCACTATTGTAAGTACTGTTAAAATGATAACAAATTTAACCCGAGTTTCCTAGTTTGATGGCAAAAATTCACTTTTTATTGAAAACAAATACGCAAAAATACCCGTAAATACGGGTTTTTTGATGCTAAAATCTTAATCTTTATTATTTCGAAATTAAGGACTTGTAAAAAAAAAAAAAAAAATGCTTGGTCTAAAAAAAAATTCTGTTATAATTAGACTCACTAAGAAGAATTAATAAATTTTAATATTGAATTAAGGAGGAATTAGTTATGTTTTTTTGTCTAATGCGCTCTGATAGCGCGAATTTTCCATTATATTTTTAAATATGATGGGATGCCTTAAATTTGACCGTTTACAAATCTACAAATTTAAGGCTTTTAATTATGGCTCTTTCAAAACTTCACATATTTTTTTAGGCTCAATGTAAATAAAAATGAGTTTTCTATTTACATTGAGTTTAAATAGCAGTTATATTTTTATGATTTTTGTCAGTGTTTGAACTAAAAAAGTAGTTTAGAAATTTCATAATTTTGCTTTTTAGGCTAAAATTTTAGCTTTTTTAGTTTGCTTTATTTGACTTTTAAGTAGATTTCTCTTTCGTGATGGTTAGATTTCAAAAATTTTTTACTAAAAATTTTTTTTGTGTTATAATTATAATGAACAAGAAAAAATCATTATTGAATTTTTAATTATATTGTTCTTTTAAAGCTTAACCCTTTGCTATCATTTATTCTTAGGAGCCATTCTTTTGAACTTTCACTTCCTTTAATTTAGAAGTTTAAAAATTTGAATCTAAATTAATAGTAATCCTTTTTTGTTGTATAATTATATTGTTAAATCTTATGTTACTTTGGATCAGTACTCAAGAGGCTTAAGAGGATATGTTGGAAACGTATTAGGGGTTCAAAAAAACCCGCGCAGGTTCAAATCCTGTCTGATCCGCCATATTAGCTCTCGTGGTGAAATTGGTATACACGTTAGATTGAGGTTCTAATCCGGAAACGGGTGCAAGTTCAAGTCTTGTCGAGAGCACCATATAATTAATTTAAATTTAAAAAACCACTTATTTTTAGGTGGTTTTTTAAATTTAAATAGACTTTACTTACTATTTTCTAGGAATTTTAAATTAATTATCAATAATTACTAGACGGTCTATAAGTTCGCTAATGGTCTTTGAGTTAGATCGATTAATGAAATAATAGCGCCATCATTTGGAAGCACACTTGAGGCCAATAATACTAGTCTAACAGTTGTTTGTATTTGTATACAAACGTTGCTGATGACATTTTGACTTTATGTTGATATTGTTTTTCAATTGGTCAAAATTAATGCCTTTTGCAAGTTTTTAAGATCTTGATAAAAAAATTTACTATATAATAGGGATATATAGTAAATTTTTGCTTTAACTTTTTGTTTGTTTCTTTTGTTAATGAATAAATCTAAAACACTAAAATTTTAGATTTTTTCATTAAAAGCGATCATAAATTCCTTTGGTAAATCAGTGCTAAATTCAAGTTCTTTTCCGTCAATATGTCTAAAAATTAATTTGTAAGCATGCAATCTTTGGCCTAAATTATCAACCTTAGTTCCATAAATTGGATCGCCATAAACTGGAAAACCTATATGAGCAAGATGTAAGCGAATTTGGTGAGTTCTGCCAGTCTCAAGTTGGCATTTTATTAGGCTAAAATTTTGGTTTTTATAAACAAAATGCTTAATTAATTCAACATTAGTTATTGCTTGTTTGGAATTAAAATAACTAACTGTCTTTTTTAACGGATTTTTAGAATCACGAGCAATTGGCAAATTTATTTTAATAAATTTATGAGGTATTTTTCCAACTACTATTGCTTTATAAAATCTTTGAATTTCCCTTTTTGCCAATTGATCGGTAAAATATGAATGGGATTTTGCATTTTTAGCTACTAAAATAAGACCGCTTGTATCTTTATCAAGTCGATGGATAATTCCTGGTCGAACTTTATCAAGATCACTGAGATTATTTTTTAAAAAATTAATAACTCCATTTACAAGTGTTCCGTCTCAATTACCAACACCAGGATGAACAACTAAATTTTTTGGCTTATTGATTAAAAGAATATCTTCATCTTCAAAAATAATTTCAAAATCAATTTTAGCAGCTTTTAATGATGGTTGTGGACTTGTATAATCATTTATGATCATAATACTTTGGCCTGATTTTACAAGTAAATTTTTTTTAGAAGTTGCAATATTATCAATTAACACTTTTTTATTTAAAATTAAATTTTGAGCAATAGCCCGTGAAGAATTAGTCAATTTAGCAACTAAAACATCAATTCTTATCGGTTCTGAATCATAAATAAGATTAATTATTTGATTTTTGTGCATGAATTATTCAAAGTTCTTTATGATAGTAAAGAACAAGTTCATCAATTAACGGGAAAATTAAATGTTGAATTTCAAAATTTGACTCGTCTTGTTGGATATTTTTGCAAACTTCAAGAATTAGCTTGATTTGTTTGCCAATTTTTTCAAGAACTATATCAGAAGTTCAAATTTTTGAATTAAATATTTCTAAATCTGAATTTTGACTAATTTCATCAAAACTTGAAATTGCAACTTGTCCTAATGAACGGATTTTTTCAGCGACTTCGTCAACAAATTCAATTGTTTTTTTTGCTAATTTGTCTGTATATTTATGAATAACTAAAAAATCTACATCTTGTAGGTTTCAATGAAAATTTTTCAAATTAGTATACAAAACAGTTAGATTTGCTTGTAATTTATTTAATTTTGTAATCATATTTAAAATTATTAACTATTTTTTTACAGGATTTTTTTGCGCTTTTGCTGCCATTCGGCGAAATCTTTCAATTCTTCCGGTAGTTCGACTAAGTGATCTATCGCCAGTAAACTGAGGATGACAACCAGAACAAATATCAATTGTAAATTTATCAACTACTGTTTTAATAGTAAATTCTGAATTACAAGTTGAACAAGTTAGAGCTAAATCGTGTTGAACAGGATGGATATTTTTTTTCATGTTAGTCCTTATAATTTTTTTTAAGCAATTATAAAATTATACTTGTTTTTCTATATTTTAAAAATTTTGCGCTAATTTTTTAATTTCATCGCGATGTTGCTCAACAAAATCGCTAATTGATAGTTGATTTGCCGGCGCTACTTTTGTTCCCGCAAGAACAAAAGGGCTTGAGACAATTTTAGCACCTAAAAATTCAAAAATTTGTTTAATTAAGGCAGTATGATTTCCAAATGGATATCAACCAATTGGGGCTCCTTGGGCTGTAAGAATTTGTACATTTTTGATATTATCTAATAATCCGTGATATTCGCCAGTTTCTTTATTGAGACTAAAGGTTTGATTTGGGATTGTAATTGCATCAAAAAAGTTTTTGGTTGTGGCTGAATAGTTAAAATTTGTCATTGAAGTTGAAAAAACAACTTTATCTACCTTTTTTAATTTACCAATTCAAAACTCTGCTTGTGCTTTTTGGTAAAAACTACCATCTTCAAAATTTTTTTCTGTTAAATTAATGTTAGCAATATCGAATTTATTTAGATCAAGAACTTCAATTTGATCCTGAGGATTAAATTCGCGGTAAAATTTAACGAAAAGATCTGAAAGAGTCGAAGAATATGATCCTTTTTTTTCATTAACTGATGACTTTAAAACTAGAATATTCATAATTTTCCTATTTTTATTTTTTTTAAAAACTTTTAGCTGTCTCTTTGATTTGACTTACAAGACTCTCATCAAAACCATTTTCTTTATATTTATAAGACTGTTCAATAATAAGTGGATTATTAATTTTTTTAGCACCAAGAAAATTAAAAGTACCAATGATTGTCTCAGCTGGATTTGGACTTGGTAGTTCTTCTTGTTTTGAATGCGAACTTAATATAATTTGGACATTTTCAATATTATCAAGAAGACCAATTGCTCCACCTTTTTTTGAATATTTATAAGAAAATGTACGATCAGCAAGACAAACTGCATCAAAAAAATTTTTAATTTGGGCTGAATAGCCTCAATTTATTATCGGTGATGAAATAATTACTTTTTTGGTTTGTTTTAGTTTTTCAATTCAAAAATCAGCATCAACTTCTTTTCAAAAGCTTGAAAAATTTTCTGAATTTAGGGAAACTTGTCCGACTTTATAATCATTAAGATCAAATTCACTAATAATTGCATTAGGATTTTGCTCTTTATAATGTTCAATAAAAAGTTTTGCAACATTGTTAGAAGTTGAATTTTGATTTAAATGTGACTTTATATATAAGACCTCTGCCATTTTTGCCTCCATTTTGTTTTTATTTGCTATTTATGATATTTAATTAACTAAATTAATTAACTAAATTTTACCTTAAAAAGCAATTAAAAAAAAGAAAAAAAATTATTAGTAAATTTTAAATTTTCTGGTATAATAATAGTAATTAATTATCTTGCCAGATTAAGAATTAAAAATTAAGAATTAGTTTTGTTCCTGGCATGTTTTTTTTTTTTTTTTTACTCTTGTAAAATTCATTTTTTCCAACTTAGTTCAATAGCATTTATTTTTTTGCATTAAATTTTAAAAAATATTTTAAAATTTAACTTTTGTATTATAATTTAACCTTTAATGTAAAAGTTAAATTACATTAAATTATATTATAAAAATTAGTTGAACTAGCAATACAGGAGTAAATATGTCATTAAGTTTTTTTTCAAAGGCAAAAAAAGTTGAAAGACAAACAAAAGCCTTAAAAATAATTAAAGAAACTGAGTCAGAAAATTTATCAGCAAAGCAATTAAAATTAATTCGCTGAGCAAATGATACTCCACGAGTTAAAGTTGGTAAAATTCAAGATGCTAACTTACCTGGTTCGATAATAGATTTTAAAAATGTATCAAAATATTATCTTTTTGGCTCTGTTGTTACAAAAGTTTTTGCAGATATTAGTTTTAGTATCGCCGAGGGTGATTTTGCTATTTTAAATGGTAAATCCGGATCAGGAAAGTCAACAATATTGAATTTAATGTCAGGTCTTGATAGGGCAACTGAGGGTGATATAATTGTTGACTCGGTTAATTTAGCCTATCTTAAAAATTCAGAGCTTACAAAATTCCGTCGTCAAAAAGTTTCATTTATTTTTCAATCATATAATCTTCTAGGAAATATAAATGGATATGATAATGTTCAAGTTGGGGCTTATCTTCAAGGTGATAAAACAAAACTTTTAGACATCCAGGATTTATTTTCTGAATTTGAACTAGATGATATAAAATTTAAATTCCCATCACAAATGTCCGGTGGTCAACAACAGCGAATTTCAATATTAAGAGCGCTTGTTAAAAATGCAAAAATAATTTTTGCCGATGAGCCAACTGGTGCTCTTGATGAAAATAACACAAATATTGTTTTAAGAATTCTTAAATATATTAATAAAAAATATAAAACAACAATTGTCATGGTTTCTCATGATCCCCAAATGGAACCTCTGGCCGATTTAATTATCAAAATAAATAACGGAAAACTGACAACAAAACGCCAAAAATCTCTCTCTTTTGAAGAATTTCTGCAAGCAAAACAAAAAACTGCCTAATTTTTAGCTATTAATTTTAAAACCAAAGGAAAAAAATGAAAATATCAAAAATTTCAGTCGCAGAATCTGTTGGAAAAGGTCATCCTGATAAAATTTGTGACCAAATTGCTGACTCAATTCTTGACAAACTTTTAGCTCAAGATGAAAACTCGCGGGTTGCAATTGAAGTGATGGCTTCAAATCGACTTATTATTATCGGCGGTGAAATTTCGACTACTGGCTATGTTGATTTTATCAGAACTGCTTGGGAAATTTTGTTTGAAATTGGCTATACCGAAAATGATTTTACAATAATTTCTAATGTAAATAACCAGTCAAAGGAAATTTCTAGTCTTGTAAATCGTTCTCAAAATAGCCTTGGCGCTGGTGATCAGTCGATTGTTTATGGTTTTGCCACTAATGAGACTAAAAATTTTATGCCTCTTGGTCAAAGTCTTGCCCACTCTTTGGTTCAAAAAGCTGAATTTTACCGTAAAAATGGTCAGTTTTTAGAAGCCCTTGCTGACATGAAATCTCAAGTTGAAGTTGTTTATGATCAAAACAACCAGCCAAAAATAACTAAAATGTTAATGTCAATTCAGCATTTAAAAAATTATGACCAAAACCGCTTCCGCGATTTTGTATTAAATAAAATTATGATACCAACTGCCAAAGACTATGATCTAAACTCTGATTTTAAAAGTTTCATTAATCAAGCTGGTGAATTTACAATCGGAGGCCCAATTGGTGATAGTGGTCTTACTGGGCGAAAAATAATTATTGATTCCTACGGAGATGCAGCTCACCATGGCGGTGGAGCTTTTAGTGGAAAAGACTATACAAAAGTTGATCGAAGTGGGGCTTATATTGCCCGTTATATTGCAAAAAATCTAGTTGCCGCTAATTTAGCAGATGAAATTGAAATTCAACTCTCATACCAAATTGGCTCTGAATTTCCTGATTTAGTTAATATTACTTATGTTAAAAACCCTAAATTTAGCACAGATCAAATTAGTCAAATTATTAGAGATGTTTTTGATCTTCGACTTGCTAATTTAGTTAGTCAACTTGGATTGTCAAAGCCAATTTACCAAAATCTTGCTGTTTATGGACATTTTGGGCGCGATGATCTTAATCTTAGTTTTGAAAAGACTGATTATGTTGAAAAAATTCACCAATATTTATCAAAGCAAAACTGAAAAAATTAGCCTATTTTTTTTAAGATTTTTTTAGTACCTATTTTTACAATTTATATTATAATTTATGCTATAATTTAACTTGAATAAGTAAAACAAAGTAATTTGCAAAAGGAGATATCATGGTACTTTATTTATCAAAAAGAAAAAAAATAATTAGCGTTGCATTACTTGGACTTTCTGTTGCTGCTGCAACTTACATTCCAAGTGTTTTTTCGGCTAATATTTTTAGTCCTTTAGAAATTTCTTACTCAACAGCAACTCCTTCAACAGTTTTAAAAAACAAACCAAATGATGATAATTTTTCTCCTGTAGCAAATACTGAATTTATTAATCCGCCTAAAAAACAAAATCTACCTGAAGCGCCTGTTCCAAGTCCAGGTCCAAAAATAGTTGTCGAAAAACCAATTCAAACCGTCCAACCCCCAACTGTTAAGAAAATTGATAATCCAATCCCGCAGACAACACCAAAAGCAAAACCAAAACCAACCTCGCCAATTGTTAGCCCAATTCGCACTATCGCCGCTCCAACTCCCAGACCAGTCCAAAGAGTTACAACAATTCGAACAGTAACCACGCCAACAACTCAAACCCGACCAGCAACTCCTACTTTTGCCCCGCCCGCCCCTGCTCCTTCGCCTTCATATCAACAAGTTGATACAAACGGTAAATATGGTACAGCGCTTCAAAACCTTAAGTTTCGTGCTACAACTAATGTTGGTACCGCTAATTCTAATATTGAAAGAATAACTGCTGAAATTAAAGAATTAGAAAGACAAATGAATGAAGCCGAGAAATCAGTTTATTGACGCCCTCGCGGTAGAGCACACGATGAATATTTGAAGTCTTGAAACGAAAGTTACACTTGACAAATTAACAACAAAAAATATGAACTTGAGCGCCAAAAATACGATTTAAAATACCATTCTGAACGTAAAGCCCGTTTTGAGGCCGGTCGTTTAAACCAAGAAGAAATTTCTCTACTTGAAAAGGGTTATACTCCCGATAGAGACACTGATGGATGGGAGCCTAGAAATAATATTGTTAAAAAAGCAATTAAAGCTGATAATGCAAAAGGAATTGCGCCTTATGATAGTCCATGACCAAATCAAGATTCAACAGTTTTAAGTAGTTTATCTCGCCCAGGTTGATCTGGTGGGCTAAATGTTCCTAGTTCACATGTAAAGGATACAAACTTTACTTCCGCTCTCTCAACTGCCGGTATTCCTGAAGGTTCTAGGTCAATTAGACTTATTCAATACAAGAAAAATGACGGTAACAACGCCGGAAATAACGATATAAGACAATTTAAATCCCTTTATTTAGACTCATCTGATTCAAATGCTTTATCAAAATTTGAAACCATCCTTCAATCATTGGCTAAAACACAAACTGATTTAAAAGAAGTTGTCCTTCAAAATGTTAAAGGTGAATACACCAAAACAATTGAGCAAATTATTTCCAAACTTCCTTCTTCAATTACATCTTTGCGTCTTTTTGTCGAGGACAATAAAGGACTTGAAGCTCTTTCAAAATTAGAAAATCATAAACTTACTGAATTATCGCTTTATTCAAATGCCCAAAAAGAAACTGGAACTTGAGCTATTAATCCTAATGGTCTTAAAAATGTTGACTTTATTAAATGAGACTTTGTTGATAAAGCGAACATAAATCTTTATAATCCTGGGGCAAAACTACCTGGTTCAATTCGTTTTGATACTTTAAGTTGAACAAAGGATGTAGGAAGCCTTGACAAAATTAATGAAGGACTAAAAATTGCCTTTGGATCTAAGATTAATCAGCGGGTATTCCAAGGAGTTTTTGGTGGCCGTGGGGGCTATCCACCTAACCTTGATTTTTCTAAAACCGAGATAAAAACTTTTAGTGGTATTAAATTTGACGAGGCTAATAAAGACTTTAATGATCAAATATCAACATGAGAAACCGACACTGGTATTAAGGAAACGGCTAACTTTTTCCTAAGATTTAGTGACATTTCTTTTGGAATTGACTCTAATAGCGGTTCTTCTTCTGGACAAAAAACATATACCGTTAAGCTTGAAGAATTTGATGGCCAATTCAAAAAAAGACTTAATTTTGGCCCTTATGAATTTTCAAACATTTACATTAAAGATAAAGATGGAAAACAAGTTCAGGGTGCAACTTTAGTTCTTAATGGAACTTTTTCTTCAAATGCCAAAACTGATTTAGAATATTTCCTCAAAGCCGCAAAACGAACAAATGCTTTTAGTAAAATTCAAGTTGATTCTTCTTTGGCTTCCCAACTTGGTAGCTCAATTGAAGGATTGACTGTTGAAACTAAAACATCCTAAAAATCCTTAAAAATTTTTAAATATAAAAAAATCCAACTTTTACTATTTAAAGCTGGATTTTTTATTATAATTTAGAATATTCCTGAGTTTGCCAGTTTGATGACAAAAATTCACTTTTTATTGAGTATAAATATCTAAAAATACCCGTAAATCCGGGTTTTTTGACCTAAAATCTTAATTTTTATTATTGTAAATTTAACCTTTTGCAAAAAAAAAAAAAAAATGCTTGGTCTAAGAAAAAAATCTGTTATAATAGAGTCACTAAGAATGAATTAATAAATTTTGATATTGAATTAAGGGGGAATAAGTTATGTTTTTGTCATAAAAAAATCACAAAATGCGAATTTTCCATTATGTTTTTAAATGTAATGGAATGCCTTAAATTTAACCGTTTAGAAATCTATAAATTTATGGCTTTTAGTTATTGTTCTTTCAAAACTTCATATATTTTTTTAGGCTCAATTTAAATAAAAATGAGTTTTCTATTCACATTGAGTTTAAATAGTAGTTGTATTTTTTTATAATTTTTATCAGTGTTTTGAACTAAAAAAGTAGTTTAAAAATTTCGTAATTTTGCTTTTTAAGTTAAAATTTTAGCTTTTTTAGTTTGATTTATTTGATTAATAAGTAGATTTTTCTTTCATGAGTGTTAGATTGAAAATTCAGTGTTTTTGCTTTGATAGTTATTTTCCCTGGTAAACTCGTGCTTCATTAGCTTCCCAACTTGGTGGTTCGGTTGAAGATTGCCTATTGAAACCAAAACAACCTAAAAAATCCTTAAAAATTTTTTGCTCAAAAAAAGTTTGTTTTTTAGAAAAAATCATTTATAATTATTTCTAAAACTATCTTAAAAACAAAATTAGCTAAAATTTAAATTCAAAAATTTGCCTAATTTTGTTTTTTGTTTTAAGGAGGTTAAAATGCAAATTTTTTATGTCTCAAAACGCAAGAAATATTTAATAGGAGCAGCAGCAAGTGCTATTGCTGTTAGTTTTTCTTTTGCATTAAATGAAGTAGTAAATAATTTTAATTGAGAACCTCCTTTGGTTGCTTATTCACCGCAAGCACCATCAATAATTCTTAAAAATATACCAAATGACACGGCTTTTAATTCACCAGTTACAAATTCTGAATATATACCAGTCAAAAAACCAGAGCCTAAAAAAATCGAATCACCCACCCCAGTAACCCAGCCACAAAAAGTTGAAAAAATCCCGCCAAAAGTTGAAATTCCAAAACAAGTTAAAAAAATTGCTATTGCCACCCCCAAACCTCAGCCTACCCCAACAATAACGCGTAGAACAGTTACTCGAATCGAATCAACCATCCCAATTCCAGCTCCAAGCGCTTCAAGAACCGCAAGCTCCCCAGTTCAAAGTACAGCAACTACTACCCAAAGAGTCCAAACTTCGCCAAGACAATCTCAACCAGTTAATGTTTCACCCGGAGCAATTGAGCAAGCAAAAGCGAATTGGCGTTTAGGCCTTGCCGCTTCAAGAAAAAGAACTGAGGCAAATATTGCCTCACGAGAAGCTGAAATTGCCGAACTAGAGCGCCAGTTAAAACATGAATTTAAGCGTTATTACCCTAATGGTGGAGATCATGAAAAAAAACTATTTGAAGAAAGTCTAAGATACCAAATTTGGGTAGCAAATAATTACAAAACAAGAGAAGACAATTACTTAAAATTTTTAAAACAACAAGAAATAGAAGGTCCGCAATTCTCTGATGTTGAATACAAATTCATTGCCCGCGGAATGACTGTTGATGTTAATGACCATCACGGTTGAGTTTTTGTAAATCCTGATGACAATCCAGTTACAGGTAAAAATGGACTTTATCGTCAACGAAACCAAAGTCGTCTTTTAAGTAATGAAGGTTGAGTTCAACGTAATCCACAGGGAATTGCTAATCAAAACTATGAAGGTTGAGATAAAGCCGATATTTCTTCTAATAATGAATGAAAAACCGAAATTGACAAAGTTGCTGGCTCAGGTTCTGGATCAATAAAAGTTTACCAATACACTCAAAATGCCCAAAACAAACATAAAGCTTTCAAGTCCCAAATTATTGCCGCTTCAATTGATGCAAATGATAAAAACGCTTTTGAAAAATTCCAAGAATTTCTAAAATCAAATGTTGGTAATAAAATTGATGCTGTTGTTCTTAAAAATGTCGGAACAACAAACAAAGACCAAAATATTGATAAAATTTTAGCTGCTTTACCAAATAATGTCCAAAAACTAACTTTATTTTTAGATGATCAAAAAGCGATAAATGGCCTACACGCGCTTCGAGGCAAAAAACTTAAAGAATTAGAGCTCTATTCTAATCAAAAAGCAATTGATGATAACTGAGCAATTAACCCAAATGCCGTTGCTGAGGTTGATTTTATTAGTTTTGATTATAATAATGCCGCTGATTTTCATAAAAACACACCTGATGAGCAAATCCCAGGATCAATTTTATTTGACACACTCCGTTGGGATAAAGGAGATGATGAAGCTAAAATCACCGAAGGTTTAAAATTAGCTTTTGGCTCCAAAATTTACCAACGTCCATTCCAAGGTCGCCATGGTGGCAAAGGCGGCTATCCTCCAAAACTAGATTTTTCTGAAACAGGAATTAAAACAATTAAAAACCTTAAATTTGAAGAAATTGATCAAATTTTTAATGATAACATTAAAAATTGAAAAGAAGATAAATATGCAAATCAAGACTATGAAGGTTTCAAAAAGCTAAGATTTACTGATATTTATTTTGCCGCCGATAGTAATTCTGGATCTAGCATTACTTCAGGACCAAGTTTTTCAGCTAATGTTTCAGATTTTGAAGGTTCAAAATATACCGATAAATTAAGTGGAATTTCTCAGCGTTATGATAATCCCTCTGGTCGAATTTATTTTCGTGATCAAACTGGCCAAAATCAACAAAATGTTACATTTAATATAAGTGGTACTCCTAACGAAGATGCCAAAGAACAACTCAAAGCTTTTGTTGAAGCAGTAAATAACGCCTATCCTTTTAGTAAAATTGTTGTCGATTCAGAACAAATTAAAGAGGATCTAATTAAGTTCTATCAAGAAAAAACTAAAGATCCAAAACAAAAAGAAGCATCAAAAGGTAAATTTGCCTTGCGTGAAATAAGTGTCAAATCGTCTTCTGCCTCTTCTTCATAATTTAAACTACTAAAAATTTTAAATATAAAAAAATCCAACTTTTACTATTTAAAGGTGGATTTTTTATTATAATTTAGAATATCTAAAGGATTAATTAATGAATAAAAAGCCAAATATACCGCTAGTTAAATTTAAAAATTTCAATTCAGTTTGAATTAGCGATCAAGTTAAAAATTTATTTGAGATTTCCCGAGGCCAATCACTAACCAAAAACCAAATAAAAACTAGACCTGTAGAGAGAGAGAGAGAGAGAGACCGCGGCTACATCTATCCGGTTTATTCATCACAAACGGAAAATCAGGGGATTTTAGGCTATTATAATGAGTTTTTGGCGCAAAGAAAAATAATTTTTTCAACTCACGGGAATCCAGGAACGGCTAAATTTATTGAAGAAAAATTTTTTGCCACTTCTAACTGTGGAATTTTGACTTCAAAAAAATATCCTGAAAGTACTTTTTTTGCAATTCAGTTCGAAAAAAACTCCAAAAAATTCATTTCTAAAAGCACAATTCTGCATTTAATTAGCTCAAATGTACTCAAAATTGAGCTAAAATTCACTCCTGATGTTAGCGAGCAGCTAAAAATTTCCCAACTTTTTGAGACTTTTGATAACCTGCTTAACAAACTTGAGGAAAAAATTCACCTTTTAAAAGATCTTAAAAATAATCTCACAAAAAAAATGTTTACTGATTTAAATTCAGATTTTCCTTTAATTAGATTTAAAGGCTTTAGTCAACACTGAAAAACTGAGCAAATTAGCGATCTTTTTCAAACTTATAAAAACAAAAACTCAAATAATTTAAAGCTTATAAGCTATTCAGTTTCAAATAAATTTGGATTTGTAAGTCAAAAACAACTTTTTAAAAAAGGTGGAAAAGCAATTTTTGCAAATAAAGACAACTCACAAATAATAACAAAAAATTCTTTTGCTTTTAATCCATCAAGAATTCAAGTTGGCTCTCTTGCTTTATATAAAAATTCTATGCCTGGATTAATTAGTCCGATGTATGAAGTTTTTAGGCTCAAAAAAGACTATAATTCTGATTATTTTTTGATTTGATTTAAGACTGAAATTTTTAAAAAATTGATGCTAAAAAGTACAAATAAATCTGTTAGACATATTTTTCGGCTTAATGAAATTGAAAAATATTTTATAAAAGTCGCTGATACTGTTGAACAAGAAAAAATTTGTGAACTTTTTGAAACTTTTGACTCACTAATTGTTGCTTATGAACAAAGAGCTAAATATTTTAAGAATTTAAAAACAAGTTTTACCACAAAAATGTTTATCTAAAAAAAAAAAAAAAAATGCTTTGTCTAAAATAAAATTATGTTATAATAAGCATCACTTAAGAATAAATTAATAAATTGTCGATATTGAATTAAGGGGGAATTAGTTATGTTTTTTATCTAAAAAATCAGATAACGCGAATTTTCCGTTATGTTTTTAAATATAATGGAATGCCTTAAATTTGACCGTTTAGAAATCTACAAATTTATGGCTTTTAATTATTGTTCTTTCAAAACTTCATATGTTTTTTAGGCTCAATGTAAATAAAAATGAGTTTTCTATTTACATTGAGTTTAAATAGTAGTTGTATTTTTTGATGGTTTGTGTTATTTTATCCATAAATTGATTTTGCCAGTGTTTTAAAATAGGTAATTAACTCTTGCCAAAAAAGTTAAAACATGCCCAAAACCAGACACTTTTTTAAAAGATTATCTCACCAAACTGGGAAACTCGGGAATATATATCGCTTAGAAATATTGAAAGGATATGTGAAGAATTAAATTGTAAGATTGAAGATGTTATAAAATTATTTAAAATGGAGGAAAAACAATTATGAGATATGAAGATTTAGAATTTAAAATACCTATAGAGTCTAAGGAATATGAAAAAGATTCAAAATTTGTTATTGAACAAATAATAAATATATTACAAGAACGAAAAAATTCTGGCGATGATAAGATTATAATAAATACAAATTTAAAATTAGGACTACCATTAGAAAATATAAACAAGATTGCAGGTCCTATGATCGAAGCATGGGCAGTTGAGGTTTTTTCTGGCATTAGAAATGTTCAAAATAATAAATATAATTTAATAAATGTAGAAGCGCAAGAAAGATTAGGAATGGCGGACATTATACTTGAGTTTAAGAAAGATAATGTTAAAGTTCTTACAGGAAATATTGATGTAAAGGCCACTGCAAATGATATTGTTGATAGTGGAAAAGGTCCTAATATTACTTCTTTTTCTAGGATTAGGACAGCTTATGTAGCTGACCCTGATTATATGTTTATAGTATTGTCGATTAAGCATAAAGTTTATTCAAAAAGAAATGAACGAACACAATTGATGGATGGCATTATGGAAGTTGTTGACTTTAATGCGTATGACTTAAAATTTATAGGAGATAATGACATAAGCTATAATCCAGCTCTAGGCACTGGTCAAATACAAATCAAAGATATTCATTATGTTAGTTTTAAAAGAAGAACTACTTGGGAAATGTGTCAATTATTAGATAAAAAATATTTGCATAGTAGTAGAAGAACGATTGAAGATTTCTATAGAGAGGCAATTAAAAATAAATGGATAAAACTTTAAAAATAATTTGTGGGGATGCAATTGAAGAACTTAAAAAAATTGAATCTAAAAGTATTAATTTAATTGTCACAGATCCACCATACAATTTGAATAAAGATTATGGAAATAATAAAGATAATTTGGAATTTGAAGAGTATTTAGAATTTTCAAGACAGTGGCTTGCCGAAGCAAAAAGAATACTAAAAGATGATGGAACTATATATATTTTTATGGGTATGAGATATATATCATATATCTATATCATACTTGAAAAAGAATTGAATATGCATTTTAATTCTTGGATAACTTGGTTTTATACACAAGGAATAGGCAAGACAAAAGGGTTTTCTCCTAGACACGATGATATACTAATGTTTACCAAGCATAAAAGTAAATTTACCTTTAACTTAGATGATATAAGAATTCCACAAAAATTTTACCGTTCAATAAATAATATGAGGGGTTCAAATCCGGGAAATGTATGGCAATTTTCTCATATGCATTATTGTAATAAGAATAGAAAAAAACATCCCACACAAAAACCGGAAGCTTTATATGAAAGAATGATTTTAGCATCATCGAATGAAAATGATACTGTACTTGACCCATTTGTTGGTAGTGGAACAATGCTTAGAGTTTGCCAGCAAACTAATAGACGAGGTATAGGCATAGAAATTAATGAAGAGTATGTTCAAATGTGCAAGGAAAGATTAGAAGAAAATTTTACAAGTTTTGATAGTGAAGATGAAAGAATTAAAAGAGTGCCTAATGATTTAAATGATTCTAGTATTAGAAAAGAATATATCGAAAATCACAAAAAATGGTTTTTAAAAAACCATCAAAACTTAATAAAGAAATTTGAAGATGAAGTAAATGAAAAATACTTTCATAAAAAAGACGATTAGATAAAAATCTAGTCGTTTTTTCCCAAATTAAAAGTATAAATGCTGCATGCAGATATTTTAAAACCGCCATTTGGTGATTTTTTTTAAGCGCTAAATCTAAGTTAGTATATTCCTGAGTTTTCCAGTTTGATGACAAAAATTCACTTTTTAGTGAAAATAAATACGCAAAAATAGCGGTAAAACGGTGTTTTTTGACCTAAAATCTTAATTTTTATTATTTTAAAATTAAGATTTTGCAAAAAAAAAAAAAAAAAATGCTTGGTTTAAAAAAATTTTAGGTTATAATTAACATCACTTAAGAATAAATTAATAAATTTTGATATTGAATTAGGGAGGAATTATTGATGTTTTTTGTTGTATTAAAATAAGATAATGCGAATTTTCCATTATGTTTTTAAATATAATGGAGTGCCTTAAATTTACCCGTTTAGAAATCTACAAATTTAAGGCTTTTAATTATGGCTCTTTCAAAACTTCATATATTTTTTTAGGCTCAATGTAAGTAAAAACGAGTTTTCTATTTACATTGAGTTTAAATAGTAGTTGTATTTTTTTATAATTTTTGTTATTTTATCCTTGAATTGATTTTTGCCAGTGTTTTTAAGCTAAAAAAGCAGTTTAAAAATTTCATAATTTTGCTTTTTAGGCTAAAATTTTAGCTTTTTTAGTTTGTTTAATAGGTAGATTTTTATTTCATGAGTGTTGTTAGATTTAAAATTTAGTGTTTTTGCTTTGATAGTTATTTTTCTTGAGTTTGCCAAAAAGTTAAAAAAGTGCCCAAAATCGGACACTTTTTAAGATTATCTCATTAAACTGGGAAACTCGGAAAAAATGTTTAAATACAATTAGCTGTTGGAATTTTTTTGGATAATTTTGTTTATTTTTGTTTCAAGACTTTTTGTTTCAAAAGGTTTTTTTGCTAAAGTTTTGTCTTTT